>DASTGH010000393.1:0-5481 GCA_035719345.1 Anaeromyxobacteraceae bacterium | reverse complement strand
TCGGGTAGAGGGGGCACGCCCCGCGCCGGCCGCCGCCGGCGCCTGCAGGGAGGAGCGCCATGCCCGAGGGACCCGAGGTCGAGACCGAGCGGCTGCACGAGGCCATCCACGAGGAGGTCGAGAAGGAGGAGCACTCGCCCTTCCTGAAGCAGATCGCGCTCACGACCGCGGTGCTGGCCGCGTTCGCGGCCGTCTCCTCCCTGCGCGCCGGCGGGACGGTGAACGAGGCGCTCCGCCTCGAGACGGCGGCGACGCGCCTCCAGGCGGAGGCCTCCGACCAGTGGGCCTACTACCAGGCGAAGGGCGTGAAGGGCGCGGTGGCGGAGGCGTCGCGCTCGGCGTGGCTCGCCGCCGGGAAGGAGGACCCGGAGCAGCTCGCGAAGAAGATCGAGCGCTACGGGGAGGAGCAGAAGGAGATCATGGGCAAGGCGAAGGAGCTCGAGGCGGAGCGCGACGCGAAGACGAGCGAGGCCGAGCACCTCATGCACCTGCACCACCGGTACGCGTACGCGGTCGCGCTGCTCCAGGTGGCGATCGCGCTCGGGGCGGTGGCGGCGCTGACGCGCGCGCGACCGGTGTGGTTCGGGTCGCTGGCGGTGGGAGTGATCGGGATCGGGCTGTTCGCGGTGGCGCTGGCGGGGGGGTAGGGCGGGTCGTCACCCCTCCATGCCATCCTCCTCACCCCTCGCCCGGACTCCCGTGATCGACCTCTCGACCCTGAACCCGCCCCAGCGCGAGGCGGTGACCACCCTCGACGGCCCGCTGCTCGTGCTGGCCGGCGCCGGCTCCGGCAAGACCCGCGTCATCGCGCACCGCGTGGCCTGGCTGCTGGTGCAGGGCGCCGAGCCGCAGCGGATCCTGGCCGTCACCTTCACCAACAAGGCGGCGGGCGAGATGCGTGAGCGCGTCACCGCGCTCGCCGGCCGCGCCGGCGCCGACGTCTTCGTCTCCACCTTCCACTCCTTCGGCCTGTGGCTGCTGCGCGAGGAGCACGCCGCCGCCGGGCTGCCGCGGCGCTTCGGCATCTGCGACGCCGGCGACCAGGTCGCGCTCGTGAAGCGGTGCATGCGCGAGGTGAACGTGGACGACCGCGCCTTCGACGCACGGCGCGTCCTGTTCATCATCTCGGCCGCCAAGAACGCGCTGCAGCGCTCGATCAAGGTGCGGCCCGAGGGGCAGGGCGACGACTACGACCTCGTCGCCTCCGAGGTCTACCCGCGCTACCAGGCCGCGCTCCGCGGCCAGCGCGCCGTGGACTTCGACGACCTCATCGCGCTGCCGGTCGCGCTGCTGGAGAAGGACGCGGCGCTCCGCGCTCGCTACCAGGCGCGCTTCACGCACCTCCTCGTCGACGAGTACCAGGACACGAACCGCTGCCAGCTCGAGCTCCTGAAGCTGCTCGCGGGAGAGCGCCGGAACGTGTGCGCGGTGGGCGACGACGACCAGGCCATCTACGGCTGGCGCGGCGCCGAGGTGCGGAACATCCTGCGCTTCGACCGGCACTTCCCGGGCGCGAGGGAGGTCCGGCTGGAGCAGAACTACCGGTCGACGGGCCGCATCCTGGCCTGCGCCAACGGCGTCATCGCCAGGAACCCGCACCGCAAGGAGAAGCGGCTCTGGACCGCAGCCGGGGAGGGCGACCCGGTGCGGGTGGCCGCGCTCGCGGGCGAGGAGGAGGAGGCGCGCTTCGTGGCCGACGCCATCGTCCGCGGGCGCAACGAGGGCCGCCCCTGGTCCGACTTCGCCGTCCTCTACCGCCTCAACGCGCAGTCGCGCCCGATCGAGGAGGCGCTGCGGGAGGCGAGCGTGCCGCACCGGGTGCGCGGCGGCCCCGCCTTCTTCGATCGCGCCGAGGTGCGCGACCTCCTCGCCTGGCTCAAGGCCTGCGACGCGCCCGAGGACGAGATCTCGCTCGCCCGCATCGTCAACGTGCCGGCGCGCGGGCTCGGGGACGCCACGCTGGAGCGGGTCCACCGCTTCGCCACCGAGGGCCGCCTGCCGCTCGTCGAGGCACTGCGGCGCGCCGGCGAGGTGCCGGACCTGCCGCGCGCCGCGGCCGACCGGATCCTCGCCTTCACCGACCTCCTCGAGCGCTACCGGCTCGCCTTCGAGCGCCAGCCCGTCGCCGAGGTGGCGCGCCGGCTCGTGGCCGAGATCGACCTGCACGCCCACGCCCGGGCCGGCGTGAAGTCGGCCGACGCGGCGCAGCGCCGCGCCGACGCGATCGACTCGGTGCTCCGCTCGCTCGAGGGCTGGGCGCAGCGCACCGCCCGCAAGCCGACGCTCGGCAACTGGCTCGCGAAGCTCGCGCTCGACACGCGCGAGGAGGAGCCGCAGGAGACCGAGGGCGTCACGCTCATGAGCCTGCACGCGGCCAAGGGGCTGGAGTTCCCCGTGGTCTTCCTCCTCGGCCTGGAGGAGGACCTCCTCCCCTGCGCCGGCATCCAGGGCGAGGCGCGCGACCTCGACGAGGAGCGGCGGCTCGCCTACGTCGGGATCACGCGCGCCCGCGAGAAGCTCGTGCTGACGCGGGCGCAGGCGCGGGTGAAGCGGGGGAAGGTGCTCCCCCGCACTCCGAGCCGGTTCCTGCAGGACCTCCCGGCAGGGGCGTGCCAGGCGTGGGATCCGACGAAGGATTCCGACCCGGCCGAGCAGGTGGACGCCCGATCGGCGGAGGTCCTCGCCGCGCTGCGCGCCAAGCTCGCCGCGGGGCGCCGCTGATCGCCGCGCCCGCGCTCATCGCTTGACTTCACCGGCGCCCTCCCGTAAAAGGCGCATTTCCAAATTTCCGGAGTCCCGAAGGTTTTTCCATGAACAAGGGCACGCACAGCGCCACGCGGCGGGAGGCCCTCCAGGGCCGCAAGTGGTGGGTCGTCGATATCGCCGACCAGACCGTGGGCCGCGCCGCGAGCCAGGTGGCGTCGATCCTCAAGGGCAAGCACAAGCCGAGCTACACGCCGTCCATGGACGTGGGCGACTTCGTCGTGGTCGTGAACGCGGAGAAGGTCCGGTTCACGGGCAAGAAGGAGACGGAGAAGCTGTACTTCACCCACACCATGCACCCGGGTGGCGCGCGCCTGACGCCGCCGGCCAAGCTCCGCGAGCGGCACCCCGACGCCGTCTTCCTCAACGCCGTCCGGCGAATGCTGCCGCGCAACGCGCTCGGCCGCGACATGATGAGGAAGCTCAAGGTCTACGCCGGCGGGCAGCATCCGCACGCCGCCCAGAAGCCCGAGACGCTCCAGCTCTCGCAGTAGAGGATCGGTCGATGGCCCAGCTCCAGATCTCCACCGGCCGGCGCAAGGAGTCCGTGGCGCGCGTGCGCCTGACCCCCGGCACCGGCAACATCACCATCAACGGCCGCACGCTCGACCAGTACTTCGGGCGCGAGACGTCCAAGATGATCCTGGTCGAGCCGCTCAAGCTCGTCGACCAGATGGGCAAGCTCGACGTGTTCGTGAACGCTCGCGGCGGGGGGCTGTCCGGGCAGGCCGGCGCCATCCGCCACGGCATCACCCGCGCGCTCATGGAGCTCAACCCCGAGTTCCGGCCGGTGCTGAAGAAGGCCGGGTTCGTGACGCGCGACGCGCGCGCGGTCGAGCGCAAGAAGTACGGCCGCCCCGGCGCCCGCAAGCGCTTCCAGTTCTCGAAGCGCTAACAGGCGCGTGCTCGCGCGCGCCCGGCCTGTAGCCGCTCGCGCGGCTACACGCGCGTACCTTCGGATGGCCCGTCGCACCCCGCGGCGGGCCTCTCCACATCCGCGGCCGATATCCGCTGCCGGGCGCCCGTCGCTCCCCCGCCCGACACCCCCCGCCGTGGCCTCGCGCCCGAGGCGGGTGATACGCTCCGCCCGGCATGGAGCTGAACGAGATCCTGCAGGTCGCGCTGCGGGCCAGCGCGAGCGACATCCACCTCAAGGCGGGCCTCCCGCCCATGTTCCGGGTGGACGGCTCGCTCGTGCCGCTCAAGGACGCGCGGCGGCTTCCCCCCGAGGAAGTGCAGCGGATGGCGTTCGGCATCATGAACGACTTCCAGCGGGAGAAGTTCAAGCAGACGAACGAGGTGGACCTCGCCTACGGCGTGCCCGGCCTGGGCCGCTTCCGCGTGAACATCTTCCAGCAGCGCGGCACCGTGGGCGGCGTGTTCCGCGTCATCCCGTTCAAGATCCAGACGATCGAGCAGCTCATGCTGCCGAAGGTGATCGAGAAGCTGGCCGGCGAGCAGCGCGGCCTCATCCTCGTCACCGGCACGACAGGCTCCGGCAAGTCGACGACGCTGGCGGCGATGATCGACCACATCAACGCCACCGAGACCTGCCACATCATGACGATCGAGGATCCGATCGAGTTCCTCATCCGCGACAAGCGGTCGATCGTGAACCAGCGCGAGGTGGGCGTCGACACGATGAGCTTCGGGCAGGCGCTGAAGAGCGCGCTGCGCCAGGACCCGGACGTCATCCTCGTCGGCGAGATGCGGGACCTCGAGACCATCGAGACGGCGCTCACCGCGGCGGAGACCGGCCACCTCGTCATGTCGACCCTGCACACGCTCGACGCGACCGAGACCATCAACCGCATCATCTCGGCCTTCCCGCCCTACCAGCAGAAGCAGGTCCGGCTGCAGCTCGGCTCGGTCCTCAAGGGCGTCGTCTCGCAGCGCCTCGTGCCCCGCGCCGACGGCCGCGGCCGCGTCCCGGCGATCGAGGTGCTGCTCGCCACGGCCCGCGTGCGCGAGCTCGTCGAGGACAAGGACCGCACCAAGGAGATCTCCGACGCCATCGCCCAGGGCCACGTCTCCTACGGGATGCAGACGTTCGACCAGAGCCTGATGTGGCTGCTCAAGTCGAACCTCGTCACCTACGAGGAGGCGCTGCGCCAGGCGACGAACCCCGACGACTTCGCGCTGCGCGTCTCCGGCATCTCGGGCACGAGCGACTCGAAGTGGGACGGCTTCGACCGCAGCGGCGAGGCTTCCGCGCCCCAGGCGGCGCCCGTGCCAATGTCTGCCCCATCTACGAGATCGTGGGGGGACATGTCTTCGGCCATATCTATGTGGGGGGAATCGGCCTGGTCCTCACCCCATTCTTCCACGGTTTCGACAAGGCCGAGGAAATTCTCAAGCTCTGCATCGGCTGCAAGAAGTGCAACGAGGCGTGCGCGTCGAAGATCGACATCATGGGGCTGATCGTGGACCTGCGGGAGAAGCTGAAGAAACCCATCGGCCAGAAGTTCCTCTTCGGCACCCTCATGAAGAACCGCAAGCTCTTTCATGCCACCCTGCGCACCCTTTACCTGGCCCAGAAACCGTTCCAGAGCGCTGGAGGGCGCATCCGCCACCTCCCCCTCATCCTGGACCGGGAGACGGCCAACCGCTCCCTCCCCCCCATTGCCGAGAAGCCATTCAGGGACTTGGTTCAGGCACAGGGCCCTGGGCACAAGGCGCAGGGCAAGAGAGAAAAGGTGCTGTTCTATTCCGGCTGCC
>DASTGH010000392.1:0-7168 GCA_035719345.1 Anaeromyxobacteraceae bacterium | reverse complement strand
AGGAGCGGGAGGACCTGCAGGCGAGGGCGGGCCCGCAGACGCTCCTGCTCGGTCCGGCCGATGCCGCCGCCCGGGGCCTCGCCAGCGGCGACCGGGTCGTCGTCTGGAACGCCCGGGGGGAGGTCCGCTTCACGCTCGAGGTGTCGGAGGGCGTGCCGGCGGGCGTGGCGGTCGCTCCCGGCGTGCGCCGGATGGCCGACGCCGGCGGCGGCGCCACCGTGAACGCGCTCACCGCGCAGCGGCTCACCGACCAGGGGGGCGGCAGCACGTTCTACGACAACGCGGTGGATGTCCGGGCGGCGGGCTGACTTTCACGGGCCGATGGTGTAGGAGAGACCCCTCCCATCCCCGGCCGGCCGTACCCGGTTCCCCCTTTCCGAGGAGACGAACGGTGATCGACGCTTACCTGAAGCACGAGGCAGAGCGGAAGGCGCAGGGCATCCCCGCGAAGCCCCTCGACCCCGAGCAGACGCGCGAGCTGTGCAAGCTGCTCGAGGCGCCGCCCGCCGGCCGGGAGGCGTTCCTCAAGGACCTCCTCGCCAACCGCGTCTCGCCGGGCGTCGACCCCGCCGCCGAGGTGAAGGCCGGGTTCCTGGCCGACGTCGTCCGCGGCTCGAAGCGCTCCCCGGTCGTCTCCCGCGTCGAGGCGGTGCGCCTCCTCGGCACGATGATGGGCGGCTTCAACGTCGGCCCGCTGGTCGAGGCGCTCTCCGCCCCCGACCTCGCCGACGAGGCGGCGAAGGCGCTCGCCCAGACGACGCAGGTCTATGACGCCTTCGACCAGGTTCTGGCGCTCTCGAAGACGAACCCGGCCGCGAAGCGCGTGGTCGACTCCTGGGCGAAGGCGGAATGGTTCACCTCGCGTCCGGCGCTCGCCGCCGAGATCAAGGTGAAGGTCTTCAAGGTGGACGGCGAGATCAACACCGACGACTTCTCGCCGGCCGGCGACGCCTCCACCCGCCCCGACATCCCGCTCCACGCGCTCGCCATGGGCAAGACCCGGTTCCCGGCCGGGCTCGCCACCATCGCCGAGTTCCGCGCCCAGGGCTTCCAGGTCGCGTTCGTGGGCGACGTGGTCGGCACCGGCTCCTCCCGCAAGAGCGCCTGCAACAGCGTGCTCTGGCACACGGGCGAGGAGATCCCGTTCGTCCCGAACAAGAAGCGGGGCGGCGTCATCCTGGGTGGCGTCATCGCGCCGATCTTCTTCAACACCGCCCAGGACTCGGGCGCGCTGCCCGTCCGCACCGACGTCACGAAGCTCAAGACCGGCGACGTCGTCGTGGTCGACACGCGCAAGGGCGAGGTGCGGAGCGAGAAGGGCGAGGTGCTCTCCACCTTCAAGATCGACCCGGTGACGCTCGCCGACGAGTACCGCGCCGGCGGCCGCATCCCGCTCATCATCGGCCGCGCCCTCACCGACCGCGCGCGCAAGGCGCTCGGCCTCGGTCCGGCGGACCTCTTCGCGCAGGCGAAGAACCCGCAGGCGAAGGCGGGCCAGGGCTACACGCTGGCGCAGAAGATGGTCGGACGGGCCTGCGGGCTCCCGGGCGCGTTGCCCGGCGGCTACTACGAGCCGAGGATGACGACCGTCGGCTCCCAGGACACGACCGGCCCCATGACCGCGGACGAGCTGAAGGAGCTCGCCTGCCTCAAGTTCCAGGCGCCGCTCTTCATGCAGTCGTTCTGCCACACGGCCGCCTACCCCAAGCCGGCGGACGTGAAGATGCACCGGTCGCTGCCCGGCTTCGTCCAGGCGCGCGGCGGCGTCTCGCTCCGGCCGGGCGACGGCGTCATCCACTCCTGGCTCAACCGCCTGCTCCTCCCCGACACCGTCGGAACGGGCGGCGACAGCCACACCCGCTTCCCCATCGGCATCAGCTTCCCGGCGGGCTCTGGCCTGGTGGCGTTCGCGGGCGCGCTCGGCTTCATGCCGCTCGACATGCCGGAGAGCGTGCTGGTCCGCTTCAAGGGCAAGCTCCGCCCCGGCATCACGCTCCGTGACGTGGTGAACGCCATCCCCCTCTGGGCCATCCAGCAGGGCCTCCTCACCGTGCCGAAGAAGAACAAGAAGAACGTCTTCAACGGCCGCATCCTGGAGATGGAGGGCCTGCCCGACCTCACCGTGGAGCAGGCGTTCGAGCTCACCGACGCCGCCGCCGAGCGCAGCGCGGCCGCCGCCTGCGTCGACCTCTCGCCGCAGAGCGTCGCCACCTACCTCCGCTCCAACGTCGCGCTCATGCGGAAGATGATCGCCGACGGCTACGGCGACCGGGAGACGCTCGAGGGTCGCATCGCGGCGGCGGAGGCCTGGCTGGCGAAGCCCGAGCTGCTCCGCGCCGACCGGAACGCCGAGTACGCGGCGGTGATCGAGATCGACCTCGGGCAGATCGAGGAGCCTATCCTCGCCTGCCCCAACGACCCCGACGACGTGAAGAAGCTGGCCGAGGTGGCGAACACGAAGATCGACGACGTCTTCCTCGGCTCCTGCATGACGAACATCGGCCACTTCCGCGCCGCCGGCGAGATCTGGAAGGGGCAGAAGTTCAACGCGGCGGTGCGCACCTGGCTCTGCCCGCCCACGCGCATGGACCAGCAGCAGCTCCGCGACGAGGCCTACTTCTCGACGTACACGCAGATCGGCGCGCGCATCGAGACGGCGGGCTGCTCGCTGTGCATGGGGAACCAGGCGCGCGTCCCGGACGGCGTCAACGTCTTCTCCACGTCCACCCGCAACTTCGACGACCGGATCGGCAACGGCGCCCGCGTCTTCCTCGGCTCGGCCGAGCTGGGCGCGGTCGCGGCGAGCCTCGGCCGGCTGCCCACGGCGGCCGAGTACTTCGCCCAGTACCAGGCGAAGATCGCGCCGAGGGAGGGGCAGGTGTACCGCTACCTGCAGTTCGACGAGCTGCCCGAGTACCAGAACCTCCGGGTGGTGGCGTAGCGCCGGGCGTGTGGAGGGGGGCCGGCCGCGCGCTCGCCCCGCGGGCGCGGCCGGGCCCTCGCTGCTTGCCGTGGCACCTCACGGTTTTTAGCTTTTGCGGTGTGAAGAAGACGCATCCCGCGGGGCCCCTCGGGATGAGAGCACCATCCGCGGGCGGGACCGGGACATCGCGGGAAGGTTGACCGGAACTGCTCTTCCCACCACTTCGCCGCCGGGGATCGCCCGCAGGTCGGGCGGTCTCCGGCGGCCGGCTTTTCGGCGCGCAGCGGCCGCCGCGCCGCCGGCCCGCTAAGTCCGGGCCATGCCCAGGGTCATCGCCATCGAGATCGTGGAGGACCGGACCGACCGCTCGCGCTGCGACGAGGGGTTCCTGCGCCTGAAGCGCTTCACCGCGGTCAACCGGCGCGCCGACGGCTCGTCCTCCCGGCAGTACCCGATCGACGTCATCGACCGGCCGACGTTCGACGCCGTGGCGGTGTGCCTCTGGGCGCGCGGCGCGGGCGGCGTGGAGGTGCTCACCCGCCGCGGGCTCCGCCCTGCCGCCTACTTCCGGCGCGAGCACCCCACGGTGCTGCCGGAGGGCGAGTACCTGCTCCTGGAGGAGCTGGTGGCGGGCGTGCTCGAGCCGGGCGAGGTCGGCGACGCCGCGCTCCTCGGGCGCGCCGCGCACGAGGTGCGCGAGGAGACGGGGCTCGTCATCGACCCCGGCGCGCTGCGCACGCTCGGGGCCCCGTTCTTCATGCTGCCCGGCATCGCCTCGGAGAAGATCCACCTCGTCGAGGGCGAGGTGGCGCGCGGCGCCGGCCCGGCCGAGTGGGCGGCGCCGGAGGAGGGCGACGGCTCGCCGCTGGAGGAGGGCGCCCTGCTGCGCTGGCGCCCGCTCGACGACGCCATCGCGGCCTGCGAGCGCGGCGAGATCGAGGACGCCAAGACGGAGCTGGGCCTGAGGCGGCTGCGGGCGCGGCTGCGCGGCTCCTGACGTGCCCCTCCGCGGCCGCCCCGGCCGTCGGCTACTCGTCGCGCGACGCCGCCTGGCGGTGCACCTTGCTCACCGCGAAGTCGGAGTTCTCGGAGTGACAGACGCGGCACGTCTCCACCGCGCCGGAGCCCGCCGGTGCGCCGGCCGGGACCTGGGTCATGACGGTCGCGTGCGCGTGCGCCTCCGGCGTGTCGTGACAGGCGAGGCAGGCCGCCTGGATGGGCGGCACGACGGCGATGGTCCCGCCGGTGGTGACGTTTCCGCTGGCGTCGGTCACGGCCTGGCCCTGCTGCATGGAGCGCGTGGGGAGCGCGTCTTCCCGCAGGCTGTCGAGCGTGTTCGTGTCCGGCAGGTGGCAGATCTGGCAATTGGCCCGCGAGGTCGGGAAGCGGATCTCGTCGAAGAAGTTCGGCGTGTTGCCGAACCCGTAGATGACGAACGGCCGTTGCAGCGACAGCTCCTCGCCGGTGTGGATGGAGTGGATCATCGCCTTCAGGTGGATCGATCGCTCGGCCAGCTTGTCGATCGTCGCCGCGGTGTTCGTGGCGTTCGGGTCCTCCGGCGCCCCCCCGGCGTTCTTCGGCCGGCGCGCCACGTCGGTGTTGTTGGGCGTGTGGCACATGACGCAGTACTCGGGGCTGTGCCGCAGGCCGCCGTGCACGCTCAGGGTCTCGTGGCAGACGTTGCAGCGCTGGACCTCGACCACCTGTCGCCGCGAGCGCGTCGCCGTCGTCTGGGCCGTGCCGGCCTTCGACGTGTCGAACTCCATGACCGGGTTCACGGGCGCGAACTCGTTGAACGTCGCGGTCGGGCCGAGGTTCCCGAGCTTGCGCTCCTGCGCCGTCAGCGCCTGGTTCACGCGCCGTGCCTCCATGCCCACCGCCCACGTCCCGGTGGCGCCGGCGGGCAGCGCGATCGTGTCGGTGTACGTGCCCGGCTGCCCGGGGACGGGCGTGGCCCGCGGGATGGTCGCCGTCCCGATCACGTTCTTGGTGGCGATGTTGCGGTCGGTCGCCGAGCTCTCGAAGTCGTTGCTCGTCCCGTCGAGCTGGCTCGCGTTGAGCGAGGCGCTGCCCAGGGTGGAGAGGTCGGTGACGGGGGTGCCGTCCTTCGCGTTCGTGACCGTGAAGCTCACCTGCGCGGCGCCGGCCGATCCCGCGCCGGGGGCGGTCGTGACGGTCACCGAGTTGATGGCGAGCTTCAGCGGGTTGAAGGCGCTCGAGGCGAACGGCGAGGTGTGGGCCTGCGTCATGAGCACGTCGGAGTGGCAGCTCTTGCACGCCGTGTCGTCCGGCTGCACGAGCCCGGTGACGCCGGTGTTGCCGGGGTTCGTCGCCCGCTGGTGCAGGAGGTGGTACTTGGGCGGGTTCGGGTCCTGGAACCAGGAGGAGTCGTGGCAGCTCTGGCACGTCCGCCGCGACACGTTGGTCTTCCACTCGTCCGCCTGCGCGGCGTAGACGACGTTCCCCTGCGCGTCCTTCTGCGGCTGGTGGCACACGGCGCAGCCGCGCAGGTCGCGTGGGAAGGCGACGCCGGCGGTCACCGCCGGCGGCTGCCCGGAGGCGGTGTTCGGGTTCGCGCGGACCTCGCCGTAGACGTTGTCCGAGTTGCGGAAGCCGATGACGTGGTACTTCCAGGTCGTGTCGTTGGCCGCGGCGGCCGCCGCCACCGTCGGAAGCGCCTCGCCGCGGTGGATGCGGTGGACCATGCGCCCGAACTCGAGCGGGTTCGGCTTCGACGGATCGCCCGTGTCCGCCGTGTCGGGGTCGACGAGCTGGGTGGTGTGGCAGGTGGCGCACAGGCGCGTCTCGCGCCGGAAGCCGCCGTGCGCGCGCAGCTGCGTGTGGCACGCGTTGCAGGCGGAGAGCGCCACCATGTCGTGGGGCGCCGGCGTGCCGCCGCCCGGCACGAAGTCGATGACGCCGTTCGTGACGTCGTTCAGGTTGTTGCTGTTGGGGATCGGGCGCCGCTGGAACACGGCGGCGCGGTAGGTCGCCGCCTGGTCGAAGCCCTGCGGCAACGCGGTGGCGTAGGTGTACCGGTACTTCCCGCCACCCAGGTTCTCGGTCGTGCCGTTGCTCTCCGAGGTCGGCTGCTGGGTCGTGCCGTTCGCGCCGGTCACGGGCGCGCCCAGGATGAGGCTCTGCCACGCCGGGATCCCGTTCGCCGGGTCCTTCGACAGGAACGCCAGCGTCCAGCTGCTGGTCACGTCGTTCGCCGAGGCGACGCCGGCGCCGGAGGCGTCGGTGAGCGTGTACTCGACCACCACCTTGCGATCGCCGTTCACGCTCGCCTTGGTCACGGCCAGGTTGAGGTTGGGCGCGTTCGGGTCGGGGTTCGTGCTGACGCCGCCCCCGGACCCCGGCGGTCCCTGGGGCCCGGGCGGCCCCTGGTCGCCCTTGCACGCGGCGCCGGCGGCGAGGGCGAGACCGGTGGAGAGCGCGGCCAGTTGACGAAACGTGCGACGCATGAGGGCTCCTGTCAGGGTGGCCTGCGCCGTGCGGCAGGCCCCCGCGCTCGCTGAACGATGGATCCGTCCACAACGTTGGGCGCCGCGGCGAGGGCGCGCCAAGCCCCGCGTCGGGCGCACGGGGCGCCGCTTTTCGCTTGCGCGCCCGGCGAGCGCTCGCCAAGCGAGCGCCATGGCCAGGACCCGGACCCCCGCCCGCCGCGCGGCGACGCGGATCGAGCGCGACACGATGGGCGAGATGATCGTGCCGGCGGAGGCGCTCTACGGCGCGCAGACGGCGCGTGCGCTCGACAACTTCGCCATCTCCGGGCTGCGGCCGCATCCCGCATTCGTGGACGCCACCGTCCGCATCAAGCTGGCGGCGGCGCGCGTCAACGCGCGGCTCAAGCTCCTGCCGCAGGACAAGGCGCGCGCCATCGAGCGGGCGGCGCAGGAGGTGCTCGACGGCCGCTGGCGCGACCAGTTCGTCGTCGACCCCTACCAGGCGGGCGCCGGGACGTCGCACCACATGAACGTGAACGAGGTGCTCGCCAACCGCGCCTGCGAGCTGCTGGGCGGGCGGCGCGGCGACCGCGCCCTCGTCGATCCCAACGACCACGTCAACATGGCGCAATCCACCAACGACGTGGTCCCCACCGCCATCCGCCTCGCCGCCCTGGAGCTCGCCCCGCCCGCGGTCGAGGCGCTGCAGGCGCTGGCCGACACCTTCACCGGCAAGGCGCGGGAATGGGACGGCGTGGTGAAGTCCGGGCGCACCCACCTCATGGACGCGACGCCC
>DASTGH010000391.1:0-36508 GCA_035719345.1 Anaeromyxobacteraceae bacterium | reverse complement strand
CGGCTCAGCGGGATCAGGGTGAGCCGCGTCAAGCTGCTCATGTTCACCATGGTCGGCGTGCTGTGCGGCCTCGCCGGGGTGCTGGAGAGCGGGCGCGTCATGGCCGCCACGGCCCAGCTCGGTCAGGGGCTGGAACTCTCCGTCATCGCGGCCGTCGTCGTCGGCGGGACGCCGCTCACCGGTGGCATCGGGAGCATCCGCGGGACGATCCTCGGAACGCTCATCATCGCGGTGCTGAGCAACGGCATGAACATGGTGAGCGTCGACCCCTACCTGCAGGAGATCGTGCAGGGGACGGTCCTGGTGGCGGCCGTGTTCCTGACGATCGACCGGTCGAAGATCGGGATCATCAAGTGAAGGCTCGCGGCGGCGGTGCCGCCGCCGCCGCGAGCCGCTGGCCGCGAAGCGCCGTCAGCCGTTGACCAGCACGGCCCGGGCCTCCAGCTCGCCGCTCTTCAGGCGGCGCAGCGCCTCGACGGCGCGCTCCAGCGGGTGGGTCTCGCAGACGGTCTTGAGGAGCCCTCGCCCGGCGAGCTCGAGCATCTCCTTCACCTCCTGGCGGGAGCAGAGGATCGATCCGATGACGCGCTTCTCGTCGGGGAAGAAGAAGGGGCCGACGTCGACGAAGGCGCCGACCACGATGGTGCCGCCGGGTCGCGTGGCGGTCATGGCCTGGCTCATGGCGGCGTTCGAGGGCGCGAAGACGATGGCGGCGTCGACGCCGCCCGCCTTCTTGAGCGCCTCGCCGGGGTCGCCCTTCGACGCGTCCACGGTGCTCGCGGCGCCGAGCCGGCGTGCGAGATCGAGGTGACGCGCCGAGCGCGCCACCACCACCGCGTCGGCGCCGTGGTGCTTGATGAGCTGGAGCACCATGTGGCCGACGCCGCCCATGCCGAAGAGCGCGATGCGCTTGCCGGGCGCGGCGTCAGCCTTCTTCACCGACCCGTACGCCGTGATGCCGGGGCAGAAGAGCGGCGCCGCCTCGGCGTCGGACAGGTTCTCGGGCACGCGATAGGCGTGGCCCACCGCCGCCAGGACGTACTCGGCGTAGCCGCCGTCACGCGTCTCGCCGGTCATCTGCTTCGTCTGGCAGAGCTGCTCGCGACCGGTCATGCAGTACCGGCACACGCCGCAGCTGGACCACATCGGCATGATGCCGACGCGGTCTCCCTTCGCCAGCTCGGTGACGCCCGGGCCCAGGGTCTCGACCCGCCCCACGATCTCGTGTCCCGGCACGATGGGCAGCGTGCCGGGGCAGTTGTTGTGCACCCAGTCTCCCTCGATCATGTGGAGGTTGGAGCGGCAGACGCCGCAGGCGGCGATGCGCACCAGGACCTCTCCCGGCCCGGGCTCCGGTCTGGGGATGTCCGTGACGCGCAGCGGGTTCTGCTCGAGAGGTCGAGTGTGCTCGAGCACGACGGCGCGCATGGTCGGCATCGCATCCTCCGCGGCAGCGTGTGGTGATGACGGGTTCATCGTGCCCTGTAACGACGCGCCGCGGCGCCCGCCAGCTTTCGCGGGCGGAAGTCCGCGGCGAAATGCCTCGCTCCGAGCTAGAGGAGGGGCCCATGCCTCCTCGACCAGCGCCGCTGCGGGTCGGGCTCGTCGGCTACGGGCTCGCCGGCAGCGTGTTTCACGCTCCGCTCATCGCGGCCACGCCCGATCTCGAGCTGGCGGCGGTGGTCACGCGCGACCCGGAGCGGCGGGCGAAGCTGCGCGCCACGCATCCCCGGGCGAGCGCGCTCGACACGCCGGAGGACCTGTGGGCGCGGGCGAGGGACCTCGACCTGGCGGTCGTGGCCACGCCCAACAGGAGCCACGTCCCCATCGCGCGAGCCGCCCTGGAGGCGGGGCTCCCGGTGGTCGTGGACAAGCCCTTCGCGCCCACCTCGGCCGCGGGGCGCGAGCTCGCGGCTGACGCTCGCCAGCGCGGCCTCCTCTGCACCGTCTTCCAGAACCGGCGCTGGGACGGCGACTTCCTGACGATCCGGCGCCTGCTCGGCGCCGGGGCGCTCGGCGCGGTCCGGCGCTTCGAGTCGCGCTTCGAGCGGTGGTCCCCCGTGCCGAGGGCCGCGTGGAAGGAGCGGCCCGAGCCGGAGGAGGCGGGCGGGCTGCTGTTCGACCTCGGGGCGCACCTCGTCGATCAGGCGCTGCAGCTGTTCGGACCCGTCGCGTCGGTGTACGCGGAGCTCGACCGGCGGCGCCCCGGCGTCGCGGTGGACGACGACACCTTCCTGGCCCTGTCGCACGCGTCGGGCGTCCGGTCGCACCTGTGGATGAGCAAGGTGGCGGCGCAGCTCGGACCGCGCTTCCGGGTGCAGGGCGATCGCGCCGCGTTCACCAAGTTCGGCCTCGACCCGCAGGAGCCCGCGCTGGCCGCGGGTGGATCCCCCGGCTCGCCGGGGTGGGGCGAGGAACCTCCGGAGCTGTGGGGGCGCCTCGGGATGGAGGGCGCCACGCAGGAGGTCCGCACCGACGCCGGCAGCTACCAGCGCTTCTACGCCGGCGTCGCCACCGCGCTGCGAGGCGAGGCGCCCCCGCCCGTCGACCCGGCGGACGCCATCGCCGCCCTGGAGATCATCGAGGCGGCGCGCCGGTCGGCGGAGCAGGGGCAGACCGTGAGGTTGGCGGCCACGTCGCCGTGAGTTCGGCCGCGCTCCAAATGGGGCGCGGCCCGGCGGCAGTGGGGAGTGCGACGCCATCCGGGCCAGAGTATCCGAGTCACGCGGTGCGGGGCGGAAGGTCCGGGCAAACCGCGAGCGCGCGAGGGCAGAGCGATGGCCGGTGAGAGACAGAAGGTCGAGGCCGCGATCAACCAGGGCCACGGCGTGCTTCGACTGTTGCCGACCTGGGTGCCGCGATCCTTCTGCATCCCGGGGAAGCGCCTCAAGCTCCATCCCGGCGATTACTACGCGTTCGGCGGGCATCGCGGCGGCATCGACGAGCGCTGGTTCGCGTCCACCACCAAGGCGGACAACGGGCCGGAGACGCTCCCGGACGAGGGGCTCAGCTACATCCAGGTCGAGGACGGAGCGCGCTCCAAGGTGCTCCTCCAGGACGCCATCGCGCTGTGCGGGAACGAGCTGCTCGGGCCCGAGGTCATGAAGAAGTTCGGCGGCTGGATGATGTACAGCAAGTTCTTCGACAACCAGGAGCCGCTTCCGTTCCACGTGCACCACACCGACGAGCGAGCGGGCGACCTGGGCCGCAAGGGCAAGCCCGAGGCCTACTACTTCCCGAAGCAGCTCAACAACCACGGCGGCTGGTTCCCGTACACGTTCTTCGGGCTCCATCCCGGGACGGCGAGGGACGACATCAAGCGCTGTCTCGCGTCGTGGGACCAGGGAGACAACGGGATCCTCGACCTGTCGAAGGCGTACCGCCTGCGCCCGGGCACGGGCTGGGACGTGCCGGCGGGGATCCTCCACGCGCCGGGCTCGCTCCTCACGTACGAGCCGCAGCGCGCCTCCGACGTCTTCGCGATGTTCCAGTCGCTCGTCTGGGACGCGTACACGCCGAAGGACCTGCTGCTGAAGGACGTCCCGGCGGATCGGCGCGAGGACCTCGATTACCTCGTGAGCCTGCTCGACTGGGAGCTGAACGTCGATCCCGAGTTCTACGAGCACCGCTTCATGGCGCCCCGGCCGGTGAAGCCGGTCGAGGAGATGCACGCCGACGGCTACGAGGAGAGCTCCATCATCTACAAGTCCGAGTGGTTCTCGGCGAAGGAGCTCACCATCCTGCCCGGCCGCAGCGCCGTCATCCGCGACGACGGCCCCTACGGCGCGATCGTCATCCAGGGGAAGGGCAAGCTCGGGGCGCTCGACGTCGAGTCGCCCGCGATGATCCGCTTCGGGCAGGCGACGAAGGACGAGGTCTTCGTCACGGCGAGCGCCGCCCGGGACGGCGTGAAGCTCACCAACGACAGCGACACCGACCCGCTCGTGCTCCTCAAGCACTTCGGTCCGCGCGCCTAGCTCCGCGCGGCGCCGCCGGATGTTCCAACGCACCAGGGAGACAACGATGATGCGCAAAGCTCTGCTCGTGATCCTCGCCGCCGCCGCATGGCCGCTGGCCGCCCGCGCGGCCGACGCGCCCATCAAGATCGGGATGACCGTGCCCGGCCTCCAGTTCCCGTTCTTCGTCACCATGAAGAACGAGGCGGAGAAGGCCGCCGCCAAGCTCGGCGCCACGATCGTGTTCGCCGACGCCCAGAACGACTCGTCGAAGCAGGCCTCGGACGTGGAGAACTTCGTCGCTCAGGGCGTCCAGGCGATCCTCATCTCGCCCATGACGACCGACTCGCTCGTGCCCGCCATCGAGGCCGCCGCCAAGGCCGGCATCCCGGTCGCGACCGTCGATCGCAAGGCGAACACCGACGCCGTGCTGGTCCACGTCGGCGCCGACAACGTGGCCGGGGGCCGCGCGGCCGCGAAGTTCATCGTCGACAAGCTCGGCAACAAGGGCACCGTCATCGAGCTGGAGGGGACGCCGGGCGCCTCCGCCGCCACCGATCGCAAGGCCGGCTTCGACGAGGTGATGAAGAAGTCGAACGTGAAGATCCTCGTCAGCCAGACGGCGGACTTCAACCGCTCCAAGGCGCAGAACGTGATGGACAGCCTCATCCAGAAGTATCCCAAGTTCGACGCCGTGTTCGGGGCGAACGACGAGATGATCATCGGCGCCGTCGAGGCCATGTCGGCGGCGGGGATCAAGGGCAAGGTGACGATCGGCTTCGACGCGACCCCGGATGCCTTCCAGTACATGAAGGAGGGGAAGCTCAACGCCACCATCGACCAGTTCCCCGGGCGGCAGGCCGGCGAGGCCCTCAAGTACCTCGTCGATTACGTGAAGACGAAGAAGAAGCCCGCCAAGCAGGTCAATTACATCAATCCCGAGCCGGTCACGAAGGCGCCGTAGCGCCCGGAGCTCGCGGAGCGCCGAGGGGGTCGATGCAGCCGGGAGCGGTGCCGGCGGCACCGGCCCCCTTGTCTTCGCGCCGAGGACCGGACATGCCCGAACCGCTGCTCCGGATGAGCGGCATCTCGAAGAACTTCCCCGGCGTCCGGGCGCTCGACCGCGTCGATCTCGACCTGAACGCGTCCGAGGTCCACGCGCTGGCGGGCGAGAACGGAGCTGGGAAGTCGACGCTCATGAAGATCCTCTCCGGCGTCTACCGCGCCGACGAGGGCGAGATCTGGCTGCGCGGCGAGAAGGTGACCGCCACCGGTCCGCGCGCCATGCTCAAGGCCGGCGTGAGCGTCATCTACCAGGAGCTGAACCTGGTGCCGTACCTGTCGGTCGCGGAGAACATCTTCCTCGGGCGCGAGCCGCGCAGGCCGGGCGGGTTCATCGACTGGACGAAGATGCGGCGGGACGTGACGGCCCTGCTCGAGCCGTTCGGGCTCGTCCTCGATCCTCGCGCCAGGGTGAATACCCTCGGGCCCGCCTACCAGCAGGTGGTGGAGATCGCGAAGGCCCTCTCGCTCCGCTCGGACATCCTGGTCATGGACGAGCCCACCGCCGCGCTGACGGGCCGCGAGGTGGACCGGCTCTTCGAGGTGATCCGGGGCCTCCGGCGGAGCGGCGTGTCGGTGATCTACATCTCCCACCGGCTCCAGGAGATCAAGCTGCTGGCCGACCGGGTCACCGTCCTGCGCGACGGCCGCCGCATCGCCACCTCGCCCGTGGGCGCGATCACCGTCGACGAGATCATCCGCCACATGGTGGGTCGCACGCTCACCGAGCAGTTCCCGAAGGGCCAGGCGACGCCGGGGAAGGAGATCCTGCGGGTCGAGGGACTCTCCCGGCGCGGGGTGTGCAACGACGTCTCGTTCTCGCTGCGGCGCGGCGAGATCCTCGGGCTGGCCGGCCTGGTGGGCGCCGGGCGCACCGAGATCGTCGAGCTCGTCTACGGCGCGAAGCGCCGGGACGCCGGCCGCATCCTGGTGGACGGACGGGAGGTGAACATCCGCTCCACCCGCGACGCGGTGCGGAGCGGGATCGCGCTCATCCCCGAGGAGCGGAAGAAACAGGGGCTCGTGCTCGGCATGTCGGTGTTCGACAACATCGCGCTGACCGTCCTCGACCTCCACTCCGCCGCCGGGCTGCTCCGGCGCCGCGCGCTCGTCGAGCTCGTGGCGCGGGTGGCGACGAGCGTCCGCGTGAAGACGCCGTCGCTGAACCAGCTCGTGCGCTATCTCTCCGGCGGGAACCAGCAGAAGGTGGTGCTCTCCAAGTGGTTCGTCCGCAACTGCGACGTCTACATCTTCGACGAGCCCACCCGCGGCATCGACGTCGGCGCCAAGGTCGAGATCTACCGGCTGATGCAGGACCTCGCCGCGCGCGGCGCCGGCATCATCATGGTCTCCTCCGAGCTGCACGAGGTCATGAACATGAGCGACCGCATCGCGGTCGTGTGGAGCGGCCGCATCGTCGGGGAGTTCGCACGCGGCGAGGCCTCGGACGAGCTGGTCATGAGCCGCGCGCTCGGTCTGCACGCGCAGCGCACCCCCTGAAGCCTGGCACCGGGGCAAGGAGCGACGGGATGCGGATCGACTTCAAGCGCGTGCTGAGGAACTACGGGATCCTGTTCGCGTTCTTCGTCGTCTGCGCCGTCCTCGCCTTCCTCTCCCCGATCTTCCTCAGGTGGAACAACGTCCTCAACATCATCCGCCAGAGCTCGATCTTCGGGATCATGGCGGTGGGCATGACCTTCGTCATCCTGACCGGCGGGATCGACCTGTCGGTGGGCTCGATCCTCGCCGTCTCCGGGGCGCTCGCGGCCGGCATGCTCAAGGCCAACGCGGGGCTGCCCTCGGTCATCCTGGTCGCCCTGGCGGTGGGCGCGCTGCTCGGCCTCGCCAACGGCCTCATCATCACCGTGGGGCGCATCACGCCGTTCGTCACGACGCTCGGGATGATGAGCATCGCGCGCAGCCTCACGCTCATCTATTGCAACGGCTATCCCATCAGCGGCTTCAGCCCGACCTTCCGCTTCATCGGCGGCGGCGACATCGCCGGCATCCCGTTTCCCATCGCGGTGTTCCTGCTGGTGGTGGTGCTCGCGGCCGTCATCCTGCACGAGACCCGCCTCGGCCGGTACACCTACGCCATCGGCGGCAACGAGGAGACGGTCCGCCTCTCCGGCATCCGCACCAGCTTGTACAAGACGGCGGTCTACGTCTTCTCGGGCGTGACCTCGGCGGTGAGCGCCGTCATCCTCATCTCCCGGCTCAACTCGGCCGAGCCGGTCGCCGGCTTCGGCTACGAGCTGGACGTGATCGCGGCGGTGGTCATCGGCGGGACGAGCCTCAACGGAGGCCGCGGCGGCGTCTGGGGCACGCTGGTGGGCGCCCTGCTCATCGCCGTCATCAACAACGGCATGGTGCTGCTCGGCATCTCGCCCTACTTCCAGCAGCTGGTGAAGGGCTTCATCATCCTCGGCGCGGTGCTGCTGGATAGGCTGCGCGAGGAGCCGACGTGACAGGGGGGCGTCAGTCCTTGAAGGTCGCGTCGCCGTAGGCCGGCTTGCCCGTCGGCCGGTAGGTCAGGATCACGACGCCGCTCGTGGTCGTACGCGACGCAGCGAGGGCGAATGCGGTGGGGACGGTGCCCTCCCCGAAGAGGCGCTTTTGCCCGCTGCCGAGCGTCAGTGGTGCGAGGACGATGTGCAGCTCGTCCACGAGGCCCTGGCGGAGCAGCGTCTGACCGAACCCCGGGCTGCCATGCACCTGCAGCTCCCTTTCGCCCAGGTCGCGCTTGATGCGTGGCAGTTCGGCGACGGGGTCGCGCAGGACCGTCGTGCCCTTCCAATCGGAACGCTCGAGCGTGCGCGAGGCGACGTACTTGGGCAAGCGGTTGAGCGGGCCAGCGACCGGATCGTCGGGGTCGGTGATCCGTGGCCAGTGGCCAGCGAAGATCTGAAATGTCCGGCGGCCCAGGAGGAAGGCACCGGCGCGCCCGAACACGCCGACGATGAACTCGCCGAATGCCGGGTCGGCGAGCGGAATGAACCAGCCACCGTGCGTGAAGCCGCCGGAGGTGTCCTCCCCGGGGCCGCCCGGCGCCTGCATCACGCCGTCGAGAGTCATGAAGGAGGTCATGGTGAGCTTGGCCATGTGGTTCTCCCTTCCGCCGCGACGATCACGTCGAGTGACCGGCGCCGTGACGATCGGCGGCTCGTGCAGCGGTCAACTATCTCCAGCGATAGCAATCTCACCCGGTGGGGCCCTCCGCACTGTCGGGCGGCCCGCACCGGCCGCCGCCCCTTCACTTCGCCTTGACCGGCATGCTCCGGAGCTTCGCGGCCACGCTCGGGTCGGCGCGCCGGCACAGTTGCGGGGGCAATCCGCGCAGGATCAGCTCGGCGTCGGCCACGGTCATCCGGCCGATGAGCTGCATCGCCTCGGGCGTGCCGCCGGTGCGGTGCGGCGAGAGGAGCAGGTTGTCGCCCGGGTTCGCGCGCACGGGGTCGCCGGCGGGGACCGGCTCCTCGGGAAAGACGTCGATGCCGACCCTGATGCGGCCCGATTTCGCGTGGTTCACGAGCGCCGGGTAGTCCACCACCGCGGCCCGGCTCAGGAGCAGGAACACCGCCCCGGGCTGCAGCAGCCCGAGCTCGCGCTCGCCGAGGAAGCCCTGGTTCACGGTCGTGGCCGCGGCGAACACGAACACCACCTTCGACGTGGACAGGAGCTCGTCGAGCGGTACCGGCCGGCAGCCGTGCGCGCGGATGAGCTCGTCGGGCAGCCATGGATCGTGGACGGCGACGGGATTGCGGAAGGGCACGAGCAACGCGCGCAGGGCGCGCCCGAGATCGCCGAAGCCGATGAGGCCCACCGGCGCCTCGGTGAACTGGAAGAACCCCCGATTGCTGGGCGAGCCGTAGGCCTCGGTGCCGGCGCGAAAGGCGCGGTCTGCCGCGGAGATGCCGCGCGCCAGGTCGATCGCCATCGCCACCGCGGCCTCGGCGACGGAGGTGGCGAAGGCGGCGGTCGGGCTCAGCACCCAGATCCCGCGCTCCTGGCAGGCCTGGTAGTCGATGTTGGGGAGGAAGTTCGTCTCGACGTTGAAGATGGCCTTGAGCTGGCGGGCCCGGTCGATGCGCTCGCGCGGCATGGCCGTCTGCCCGATGAGGAGGCTCGCCTCCGGGAGCCAGCGCTCCACCTGCTCGTCGGGCATCGGCCGGTCCTCGGAGATCTCGAGGCGGCCGAGGGCCTCGAGCCTGCGGCGCGTGGCGGCGTCGAAGATGCGGTCGAGCTTCCGCGGAAGCGGGTCGACGAGGATCAGCGGAGCAGGCAAGCGTGTCCTCCGGGCGCCAGCCCCGCGCCGTGCGGAGGCCGATGGAGACGCATCTTAAGCGACGGCGACCGGCGACACGGGGCTTTCTACCCGCCCACCGCCAACGCCTTCGCGAGCGCCTCGCGCATGACCTGCACCGGCGCCTCGCGTCCGGTCCATAGCGTGAAGCCGATGGCGCCCTGGTAGACGAGCATGCCCAGGCCGTCGAGCGGCTTCGCGCCGCGAGCGCGCGCCTCGGCGAGGAAGGGCGTGCTCCGGGCCGGTATCACGTCGCACACCACCAGCCCCGGCCCGAGCGTGTCGTACGCCAGGTCGGGCCGCTCGTCGGCGCGCGGTGGCAGGCCCACCGACGTGGCGTTCACCAGGATCCCGGTGCCGCGCGGAACCCCGTACGGCCCGGACCACTGGACGAGATCGGCGCGGGTGGAGGTCTTCGAGGCGAGCAGGTCCACGAGCGGCTGTCCGCGACCGCGAGAGCGGTTCACCACCGTGATCTGCGCCGCGCCGGCCAGCGCCAGCTCCACCGCGATGGCGCGGGCCGCGCCGCCGGCTCCGAGCAGGACGACGCGCTGGCCGCGCGGATCCACCCCCGCGTCCTCGCGCAGGGAGCGCATGAACCCCTTGCCGTCGGTGTTCTCGCCGACGAGGCGATCCCCGTCGCGGACGACGGTGTTGACGGCGCCCATGAGCGCGGCGTCGGGCCGGACCTCGTCGAGGTGGGCGAGCACCTCCGTCTTGTGCGGGATGGTGAGGTTGATGCCGCGCATCTGGAAGGCGCGGAGGCCCTTCATGGCCGCCTCCAGGTCGCGGGGCAGGACCTCGATGGTGAGGTAGCGGAAGTCGAGCCCCAGCGCGGCGAAGGCCGCCTCCTGCATCACGATCGTCGGGTTCTCGGCGACCGGGTGCCCGAAGACTCCGACGAGCTCCGACTTGTAGTTCGGCATCGCGCGACTCCGCGAAAGGGGTTGGAGAGCATCGATACCGTAGCCCCGCCCGTGCAGGTCGTCCCTGAGGAGTCGCGGCGAAGGGGGTCGCGCCGGAGGTCCCGCCGGGACATGGGAGGCGGATGGCCATCACCTTCACGGTCAACGGCCGGCGGCGGACGACGGCCGCGGCGGCGGACACGCCCCTGCTCTACGTCCTGCGGAACGACCTCGAGCTGAACGCGGCCAAGTTCGGCTGCGGCCTCGCCCAGTGCGGAGCGTGCACCGTCCTCGTCGAGGGGAAGGCGGTCCGGTCCTGCACGCTGCCGATGTCCGCCGCCGCGGGGAAGTCGGTCACGACGCTCGAGGGGCTGGGGTCGGAGGGACGGCTCCACCCGCTGCAGCGGGCGTTCATCGACGAGCAGGCGGCGCAGTGCGGCTACTGCATCGCCGGCATGATCATGTCGGCGAAGGCGTTGCTCGACACGCGCCCGCGGCCGACGGAGGCGGAGATCCGGCGCGCGCTCGCCGGCCATCTCTGCCGCTGCGGGACGCACGACCGCATCGTCCGCGCCGTCCAGCGCGCGTCGAGGGACCGCGCATGACCGGCCCTCGCCCTCGCGCCATCTCGCGCCGGAGCTTCCTCCGGCAGGGCGCCGGCCTCACCGTCGCGCTCGCCCTCGGCCCGCGCATCCTGGCCCAGGGCCCCGCCAGGCTGCCGGGGAGCCTCCAGTCGAACCGGATGCTCGACGGCTGGCTGCACGTCGCGCCGGACGGGACCGTCACCGCCTTCACCGGCAAGGTCGAGATCGGCCAGGGGATCACGACGGCCCTGGCGCAGATCGTGGCCGACGAGCTCGAGGTCGAGCCCGGGCGCGTCCACGTGATCTCGGGAGACACGGCCCGGACGCCCGACGAGGGCGTCACCTCGGGGAGCCGCTCCATCGAGGAGAGCGGGGCCGCGCTGCGCTTCGCCAGCGCCGAGGCTCGCCAGATCCTGGTCGAGGCGGCGGCGGCCCGGCTCGGCGTCCCGGCGGCGGACCTGCGCGTCGAGGACGGCGCCGTGATCGGGCCGGGCGGCGCCCGGGCCACGTACTGGCAGCTCACGGGCGAGGCCAGCCTCCGGCGCGAGGCGACCGGCGGCGCGAGGCCGCGGCCGGCCACCGCTCACCGCATCATCGGCAAGAGCCTGCCGCGCCGCGACATCCCCGCCAAGGTGACGGGCGGCGCCGCGTACGTGCAGGACATGCGATTGCCGGGGATGGTGTTCGGACGGGTGGTGCGGCCCTCCGCGCCGCGCGCGCGGCTCGTCTCCATCGACGAGCGGCCGGCCCGCGCCCTGGCCGGCGTGGTCGCGCTCGTCCGGGACGGCAGCTTCCTCGCCGTCGCCGCGGAGCGCGAGGAGCAGGCCATCCGCGCGGCGCAGGCGCTCCGGAAGAGCGCCCGCTGGGAGGAGCCGGCCGACCTGCCGCCGCCGGGCCGCGCGCTCTTCGAGCACATGCGCCGTGCGCGCTCGCAGGAGAGCGTCGTCAGCGCGAAGGACGACCCCGGGGCGGCGCCGCCGGTGAAGGTGCTGGAGGCGAGCTACACGCGGCCGTTCCAGGCGCACGCCTCGATCGGACCCTCCTGCGCCGTGGCGCGGTGGCGGGACGGGAAGCTGCACGTCTGGAGCCACACGCAGGGCCCGTTCCCGCTGCGCCGCGAGCTCGCCAGGGCGCTGAGGCTGGCGCCGGCCGACGTGACGGTCACGCACTGCGAGGGGGCTGGCTGCTACGGCCACAACGGCGCCGACGACGTCGCGCTGGACGCGGCGCTGCTGGCGCGCGCCACCGGCGGCCGCCCCGTCAAGCTGCAGTGGATGCGGGACGACGAGTTCGCCTGGGAGCCCTACGGCTCCGCGATGGCCATCGACCTGCGCGCGGGGCTCGACGCCGGCGGGCACGTCGTCGACTGGCAACACGAGCTGTGGAGCCACGCGCACACGACGCGCCCCGGAGAAGGGGAGGGCGTGAACCTGCTCGCGGCCTGGTACCTCCGCGACCGGATGGCGCCCGGGCCGGTGCGCGACGTCCCGCAGCCCGCGGGCGGCGCGGATCGCAACGCCGTCCCGCTCTACGCGTTCCCGAGGCACCGCGTCGTGCGCCACCTCCTCCCGGACATGCCGCTGCGCGTCTCGGCGCTGCGGACGCTCGGCGCCTACGCCAACGTCTTCGCGCTCGAGTCGTTCATGGACGAGCTGGCCGCGGCGGCCGGTGCCGATCCGGTCGAGTTCCGCCTGCGCCACCTGCGCGACCCGCGGGCGCGGGCCGTCGTCGAGGAGGTCGCGTCCAGGGCCGGCTGGCGCGCGGGGGAGGTGGGCGACGGCCGGCGCGGGCGGGGTATCGGCTTCGCGCAGTACAAGAACCACGCGGCGTACGTGGCGGTCGTCGCCGAGGTGGAGGTCGACGGCAACGGGGACGTCCGGGTGCCGCGCGCCCGCGTCGCCGCCGACGCGGGCCTGGTCGTGAGCCCGGACGGCCTGGCGAACCAGCTCGAGGGCGGCGTCATCCAGGCGACGAGCTGGACGCTGCGCGAGGAGGTCCGGTTCGATCGCGCCCGGATCCTCACCCGCTCCTGGGCGGACTACCCCATCCTGCGCATGGCGGAGGCGCCGCGGGTGGAGGTCTCGCTCATCGATCGCCCCGAGGAGCCTCCGCTCGGGGTGGGAGAGGCGTCGCTCGGACCGACCGCCGGCGCCATCGCCAACGCCGTCGCCCACGCCACCGGCAAGCGCATCCGCGACCTGCCCTTCACGCCGGAGCGCGTCCAGGCCGCGCGGTCATGACCATCGCAGGGAGAGATGGTCTCGGCCGGCGCGGGCCGCGAGGTCGCGCGCGTCGAGCGGTCACCTGCGCGCGCGCGGGCGGCTCAGCCAGGAATCGATCGCTTCGCGGACGACCGCGCTCACGTCCGGCCGGAACTCCCCGGCGCTGTCCGCCCGGGCGCGCGCCACGGCACGCAAGGACGCGATCTGGTCGGGGCGCAGCGAGAAGGTCGCCTTCGTGTAGCCCCGGTACAGGGGCGACCTGTCCGCGCTGTCGACGTGCGCGGCATGGTTCCTGCTCGGCTGGAGCACGCTGCGCTTCATGGACCAGCCTCGGGTGCGTGTGCCATGACGAGGTGGCGAGCCGATATTCCCGCGACGACCGTCCCGACGGGTGATGACCCGAGTGGCGGCGGAGGAGGTCGCCGTCGAGCACGGATCGTCGGGAATCCCGCCGCTGCTTCGACCGATCCCGGAAGCGAGATGGCGCCTCGCCACTCGCTCCCGAGCTGTCTCGACGCCGCACGCATGGTGTGGCAAGAGCGCGACACCTTCTTTGACCCTCGTCCCGGGGCCGTGTTCCGTTGACGTGCAGTGTTCCGGTTGACTAGGTTCCGAGGCCCATCACGTCCCGGTGACATTCGTTCACGGCCGCACGGTACTGGCGCGCGATGTCGAACGACCTCACGGAAGCGACGGTCCACGTCGGGGCGCGGCTCGGCGCACTCGTCGCGCGACTGTCCAGCACGCTCGCCTCGAGGGCGCTGGGCATGCACGGGTTCGTCACGTCGCGAGCGCGCGGGCTGCACCACGCGGTGGACGTGGCGCTCGCGGCCGCGGCTCACGAGCTCCGGACGCCACTCGCAGTCGTCCGGGCCGAGGCCCAGCTGCTGGCGCGCGAGACCGGCGCCAACGCACGGCTCACCAACATCACGCGCCAGGTCGATCGGCTGACCCACCTCGTCGAGCAGCTCCTCGAGGCGGCCAGGGTGCCGTTCGGCCCCGCGCCGAGCGCGTGGGAGCTCGTGGACCTGCGGCAGCTCCTCCGCGCCGTCGTCCGGCGCTTCGAGCGGTCTCCACGGCGACACGTGTTTCGCATGTCGGCGGGCTGCGCCGCGGCATGGATCCGCGGCGACCCGCAGCGCATCGCGCTCGCGCTGGCGAACGTCATCGACAACGCCGTCCGCTTCTCGCCGAAGGGCGGCGTGGTCGACGTCGCGCTCCGCGTCAGCGGACGCGAGGCGCGGGTCTCGGTGCGCGACCAGGGCATCGGCATCCCGCTCCGGCGGCAGGGCCGCGTCTTCGAGCCGCTCTACCGCCCGCACGCCGGTACGGACCACGACCACGGAGGGATCGGGCTCGGCCTCGCGCTCACCCGACGCATCGTCACCGATCACGGGGGGGCGGTCTCCTTCACGAGCACGGCAGGGCGCGGCTCGACCTTCGCGCTGTCCCTTCCCGTGGTGGACCGGGGCGCGCCATGACCGGCGCCGAATCCGTCCTCGTCGTCGACGACGACGAGGACCTCATCACGCTGGAGGCGCAGATCCTGGAGAGCGGTGGCTACCAGGTCAGGACCGCCAGGGACGGGCGCGAGGCGCTCGACCGGGTCGCGGAGGAGATGCCGCGCCTCATCTTCCTCGACATGCGGATGCCGCGCATGGACGGCACCGAGTTCGCGCGCGAGTTCCGCACGCGTTACGGGCCGGCCTGCTGCCCCATCGTCGTCGTCACCGCCGACGAGAACGCGCTCGTTCGCGCCCGGCAGGTCGGCGCGCAGGCGTGCTTCCCGAAGCCGTTCGACCTCGACGAGCTCCTCGAGATCACCGCCCGCTTCGTCTCCTGAACGCCTTGCGGACGCGCGCCCGGCGGCCGTCCGGCGAGCAGCGCGCGATCGCGGGGACAGCCAAGGCGCCACATCCGGGCCCCGCAACGTCGTCCGGGCGCCGGCATCCGACTCTGCGTACAGTCGCGTCACGATTTCGCTGGAGGTCAATATGGTCGGAACGTCGGTGCGCCGCGCCCTGGTCGCGCTCGCCGTGCTCCTCGCCCTGCCCCTGGTCGCCCGGGCGGACGGGGAGGGGAACGACGCGAAGGTCCTGAAGTTCGACACGATGGCCGCGGTGGTCGCGCCGTTCCTCGGCGCGGCGGGCACGATCGACGGCGTGCCGGCGGGTGGCGCGCCGTGGAGGATCGCGAGCGGCCGCGGCGAGCTGCGGGCGGACGGTCGGATCAAGGTCCGGGTGCGCGGCCTCGTCCTGGTGGGTACGGGGCAGAATCCGTTCACTTCGTTCGCGGCGTTCGTCGGGTGCCTCGGAGGCACGGCCGTGCAGACGGCCGCCTTCCCCACCGGTCCGGAGGGAGACGCGGACATCGAGGACACCGTGGCGCTGCCGTCGCCGTGCTTCGCGCCCGTCGTGCTGGTCGGCATCCCGCGCACGCCCGCCCGTCCGGCCGGCGCGTGGTTCGCATCGACCGGCCGCTGAGGCGCCTCCGTCCGCTCGCGCTTCACCGCGCAGGGTGTGAACGCGCCTCGATGTACGACAGGAGCTCGTCCATCTGCTGCGGACTCGCCCGGAGCGCGGGCATCGGCCGCTGCTGGTAGGCCCTGAACACGTCGCGGGCGACGTGATCGCCCGCGTCGATGAGGGCCTGCGGGTCCGCGATCCAGCGGGCGAGCCAGTCGCGGTCGCGGCGCCCGGTCACGCCCGCGAGGTCCGGCCCGATGCGGTCGCCCCCGCCGACGGTGTGGCATGCCGCGCAGCGCGTCCGGAAGAGGTCCTCGCCCGGCGACAGGCGGATGCGCGGCGCCTCCGCGTAGCTCGTCACCGGCGCGTGCGCCATGTCCTTCGTCCGCATCCACTCGTCGATCGACATCGCCACGAACCCCGGGTTGTCCACGGCCGAGAGCGAGGTCCACTGGCCCGCCGGATCGTTGCCGAGCCAGAGGCCCACCGCGTGGTTCTGCCACGCGCTCCGGTCGCCCAGGCTCGCGCGCACGCGCTCGATGTCGGCGCGCTGGCCGGTGAGGAAGAGCCAGCCGGGCCCGGCGCGAAACCTCGCCGCGTACTCGTTCATGACGGCGGGGGTGTCGTGATCGGGATCGAGCGAGATCGAGTACATGAAGACGTCCCGGCCGATCCGCGACGCGAGGAGCTTCTGCACGCGCGCCAGGTTGGCGGTCTCCATGGGGCACGCCGCCTTGCAGCGCGTGAAGACGAAGTTGATGACGACGAAGCGGTCCTTCACCAGGTCGTCGTAGAAGCGGAACGTCCGTCCGTCCTGCGCGACGAGCGGGACGTCCGGAAAGTGCCCCGCGCCCCACGGAGATCCGGGCGGCGCGGCCTGCGCGCCGGCGGCGGCCGCGGCCAGGCACGCCGCGATTGCGAGCCTCGCGTCCACGAAACGCCTTCCCGTGCGCCGCACCATCAGGCGCCCTGCACGACCTTGGGGTCGATGAAGGTGACGCCGGACGGCGTCGGCATGGGCGTGGGGAGCGGCTGCGGCCCCTTGTCCAGCTCCCAGCGGAGGAGCATGGCGTGGTCCTCGTGCGTGGTGTTGTGGCAGTGCTCCATGTACATCCCGAAGAACTCGCGGAACTGGAGGAACACCGTCACGCTCCCGTCGGGGTGGAGCCGCCACACGTCCTTGCGCGCGCCGGCCTCGGTCGCCGGAAGGCCACCGCTCCGCGCGATCGTCTGGCACTCCTCGAAGTGGATGTGGATGGGGTGATCCCAGTCGCCTCCGTCGTTGTGGAGGCGCCAGATCTCCGCCGTCCCGGGCCTGGGGAGCGCCGAGATGCGGTTCGGGTCGGCGGTGAGGCCGTTGATGGTCCACGGGTCGCGGTCGTTCCCCTGGTCGCCGAAGACGAAGTCGCGCTGGCGCACCGTCGCCACGCGATCCGGCAGCGGGATGAGCGCCGCCGGCACCTGGCTCCGGTCCGGCTGGGCGGGATCGCGGGCCACCCGGAACTCCAGGATCTTGCCGACGCCGGGGTCCGACGACCCACCGGAGAGGGCCTGGGCCACCGAGAGGTCGCGCGCCACGCGCCTCCCGTCTTCGTGCTCCGCCAGGTTCACCAGCCACAGCTTCGTGCCGACCGGGTACCGGGAGAAGTCGACGACGATGTCGTAGCGCTCCGCCACACCCAGCTCGTCGAGCTGCGTGAGCTGCACCGGTCGCGCCATGAGATTTCCGTCGTTCCCGATCTGCTGGAAGGGCGAGCTGTCGCTCAGGGCGAACTTGTAGAAGCGCGCCGGACCCCCGTTCAGCAGGCGGAACCTGTACTTGCGCCGCTCCACCTCGAGGAACGGCTTGTACGCGCCGTTCACGACCATCACGTCGCCGAGGAACCCGTTCGTGTCGAAGATGTCGAACACGAGCTGGCCGTCGCGATCGAGCGCCTTGTCGCCGAAGACGAGGTTCACGTCGTAGTCGAGGTTCCCGAAGCCGAGGGCGGTGCCGCTCGGCAGGCGCAGGTTGACGCCGTCGGCGAGCGCCTCGTTGCCGCGATCGAGCGCGCTGTAGAGGTTGAGCGTCGCGGCCAGGCCCTTGTAGACGTTCTGCGACGTGAAGCTGAACCTGTGGTCGTGGAACCACAGCGAGCTCATCGTCTCCCGCCAGTCGCCGGCGACCCGCACGATCCCGGTGCCATTGTCCGGGCCACCGGCGCGCGGGTCGGTGGCGCCGGTGTTGATGGTGTCGTGGCCGGCGAGGACGTTCACCCAGTGGTAGTCGTAGAACTCGCCCGGGAAGAAGAACGCGCCCGTGAAACCGTCGCTCTCGGCCGGGGTGTGTCCGTTGTGGAGGTGCGTCGAGACCTCGTTCCGGCCGAAGCCGGCGTTGGCGGCGGCGTCGACCGGCAGGTCGTTGTGGTTGCGCATCAGGATGGGCTCGCCGTAACGCGCGCGGATGAGCTTGGGCGGGAACGTCCCGTTGAAGGCCCACACCCTGTTCGCCTGCTGGACGGGGAGCGCGGGGTGGAAACGCACGCCGGTCGCGGGCCGGGTGTGGATGTCGTACGCCACGCTCGGGAAGAACTCCTGGAAGCGCTGGTGCGCCCAGTCCGGCCCCGGCGGCCGACCCTCCACCGGTCCCGGGGGATTCACCGTGCGCGGGGCGGTGTTTGCCCGCTCGGTCGGCGTCGGCGAGAGCGCCGACACCGGCACCGGGCTCAGGACCTGCAACCGCGGCAGGGCCTGGGTGAACTCCAGCCCGGGCGGTACCGGGCTCCGGGGCACGCCGGTCGGAATGCTGCCGTCGGCGTACGCGCTCGGGGCGAACGGGCTGAGCCCGTTCCTGAGCACGACCGACCCGGCGGCGGTGAGGAGGCCCCACCTCACCAGATCGCGTCGCGTGACGCCGCCGCGGGAGCGCGCCGCCACCATCTCCAGGCGCTCCTGCCGGGCCTGCTCCGCCTCCCTCCGCCTCCGCCGAGATGCGTTCCAGGGCAGGTACATGGCGCGCTCCTCCGCACGTCTCCCCAGGCCCGCGCTGCGTCGATCGGGCGCGCGCGATGCACACGTGAGCGTCACCGTTCACGAACAGGTGATGAGTGCTGTGAGGGTCTGATGCTGAACAGCGACCCACGGTAGATCAACATCCTAATTGGGGATCCAATGAAGGAGAGGCAGGCGGCATGGTCACGGGCCGTCGGTCGCCCGTTCCCCTGCGGGGACGACCCCGGCAGGAAAACAGTGGCGTGCGAGCGCCGGCACACCAGGATCAGGTGGTGCCAGCCGACCGGATGCCCGATCTGCCGACCGTGTACGCGATCGATTTCGGCACGAGCAACTCGCTGCTGGCTGCCGCCAACGCAGAGCGCGTCTTCGATCCGGCGCCGCTCGATGCCCGGGCGCCCGACCCGTCCATCCTGCGGAGCATCCTCTGCTTCCCGGACGGCGGCGGCGCCTTCGTGGGCGTCGAGGCCCTGCACCAGTTCGTCGAGCAGGGTGCGGAGGCGCGACTCCTCAGGTCGATCAAGCACCACCTCGGCTCACGGTCGTTTCGCGGCACCGTGATCAGGGGTCGCATGCTCACGCCCGAGGCGCTCGTGGCCGTGCTGCTTCGCCAGATGCGGCAGCGGGCCGACGCCTGGTTCGGCGTCGAGGTGCGCCGCGCGGTGATCGGGCGGCCGGTCCACTTCGACGGCGAGGACGACGCCTTCGCCGAGGGGCGCCTGCGGAGCGCGGCGGAGCTGGCCGGTTTCGAGGAGGTGCGATTCCTCCCCGAGCCGGTGGCCGCGGCGCGCGCCTTCGGCGCAGCGGCGCAGCGCGAGGAGCTGGCCCTCATCGGCGACTTCGGGGGCGGGACATCCGACTTCACGGTCCTGCGCATCGGACCGCGTGCGCTCGAGCGCCGTGACGTGCTCGCGGTCGGCGGCGTGGCCGTGGCCGGCGATGCGCTCGACGCCTCGCTCATGCGGTCGCGCGTCGCGCGACACTTCGGCGCCGAGGTCCAGTACCGTGCCCCGTTCGGCCACAACGTGCTGCGGATGCCGCGCGGGATCGTCGAGCTCCTCTGCTCGCCGGCGCACCTGTCGATCCTCCAGCGGCGCGACATCGCCACCTTCCTGGCGGACGTCCGGCGGTGGTCGCTCACCGACGACGACCGCCACCGGATCGACCAGCTCACGACCCTGGTGGACGACACGCAGGGGTTCCACGTGTTCGAGGCGATCGAGCGCGCCAAGCGCGAGCTGTCCTCGGACGACCACGCCGAGGTGGTGTTCTCGCACCCGGGCATCGAGGTGCGGGAACCCGTGACCCGCGCCGGATTCGAGGAGGCGAGCCGGCGAGAGCTGGACGCCATCCTCGCCTGCCTCGACGCCACGATCCGTTCCGCGGGCGTCGCGCTCGAGGACATCGGGGTGGTGTGCTGCACCGGCGGCACGGCCAAGGTCCCGCGGCTCGCGGCGGAGATCCGCAAGCGCATCCCCGCCGCCCGGCTCGAGCAGTTCAAGGGTTTCCACTCCGTCGTCGAGGGGCTCGCGCAGGAGGCGCAGGCCATCGAGCGATGCTGACGTGCACATGAAGGGAGGCGCGCGTGCCGGAGGCCATCCAGGATCGCATCCCCCACAACCACTGCTTCGGGTGCGGGCCGCTCAACCCGCGGGGTCTCGCCATCAAGAGCTATCCGGACGGCGACGGGACGCTCTGCACGTTCCAGCCGGCCGCGCACCACATGGCCGGGCCGACCCACGTCCTGAACGGCGGGATCATCGCCACCGTCATCGACTGCCACGCCGTCTGCACCGCCATCGCGGACGCCTACCGGACGGCAGGGCGGGAGATCGGGACGGCGCCGCTCATCTGGTGCGTCACCGCCTCGCTGAAGATCGACTATCTCGCGCCCACGCCCATCGATGCGCCCTGCGAGCTGCGCGCGCGCGTGCGGGAGGCGAGGGGCCGCAAGCGCATCGTGGAGTGCGCGCTCAGCTCGGGCGGCACCGTGCGAGCGAGGGCCGAGGTGGTGGCCGTCGAGGTCCCCCCGAGCTGGTGACGCCCGGCTGCGCTAGGCTCGCGAGCGATGCTCCTCCCCGGTGCCGACGCCCTGCCGCTCGAGACGCCGCTCGCGCACTACCGCGCCCACGGCTGGGCACGCCTCGGGCCGATCGCGTCGCCGGCGGCGCTCGCCGACCTGCGGCGGCGCGCCGAGGAGCTGATGCTGGGCGAGGTCGTCCACCCGGGGCTCTTCTTCCAGCGCGACTCGGATTCGGGGGCGTACGAGGACGTGCCGGTGGGGCGCGGCTGGCAGGGCCCGTCGCTCCGCTACCGCAAGCTCGAGAAGCTGGAGCGCGATCCGATCTTCGCCGCGTTCATCTCGAACGCGCTCTTCGCGCGCATCGCCCGGGCGGTCATCGGGCCCGACGTCGCGCTCTGCCGCGCCGTGCTCTTCACCAAGGCGGCGCAGGGCGGCACCTCGCTGCCCTGGCACCAGGACGGCGGCTCGTTCTGGGGGTTGAGCCGCGATCCCGAGCTGCAGATCTGGACCGCGCTCGACGACGCGCCGGTCGAGGCGGGCTGCCTCGAGCTCGTGCCGGGCACGCACCTGGCGGGCCTCGCCACGCCGCTCGGCGGAGTCATCCCCGACGACGTGGTCGCGCGGAGCGGCCACGCGGCGCGCTCGCTGCTGGTGCCGGCGCGGGCGGGGGAGGCGCTCCTCCTCCACAACCACTGCTGGCACCGCTCCGGACGCAACGCCACCTCGGCGCACCGCCGTGCGCTCACCGTGTGCCTCATGGACGCGGCCACGCGCTGCACGCGGCGGCGGTCGCCGCGCGAGTTCCCGCGCCTGTTCGCCTGAGCCGGCCGCGGCGAGACCCGGATGGTCGCGACGGCCAGCGTTCCGGCGAGGAACAGGCCGCCCACCACCGCCCCCGCCGCGAGATGGCTCCGCACGCGTAACGACTCGGCCAGGAGGCTCGGTATCAGCGCCGAGTAGAAGCCCAGGACGGCGAAGGTCGCGAAGGCCGCGACCGCGACGCCGACGAACTCGCCGCGCACGCTCCTGGGGACGCCGAGCCTCGGGCGCAGCGAGGCACGGGCGAGGGTCACCCGGTCGGCGACGGTCTCGGCGCCGAGCAGCACGGGCGCGACGCTGGCGAGCAACAGGCCGAGGTACACGAGCCACGGGGCGCGGAGCGGGAAGGGCGCATGCTCCGCCAGCACCCCGGCGAGCAGGGGCCCGACCCCGAGGCCGAGCATGTTCGCGCCGATGGCGATGCGGGTCGCGGCTGCCCTGTCGCGCCCCTCGGATTCGACGATCCACGCCGTGGCCGCGCCGGAAGCGAGCGCGATCGCGATGCCGCTCGCGATCCGCGCAGCGAACAGCCAGGCCGTGCTCTCCGCGATCAGGAAGGCGACGGTGCTCACGGCGGCAGCCGCCAGCGAGGCCAGCACCACGGGGCGGCGACCGATCTGGTCGGAGAGATGGCCACAGGTCAGCATCGCGCCGAGCGAGCCGACCACGTACGCCGCGTAGATCAGCGTGAGCGTGATCCGGCTGAAGTGGAACGCCTCGCGGTAGACGACGTAGAGCGGCGTCGGCAGCGTGCTGAGCACGTAGACCACCGCCAGCGTCGCGGCCACCGCCCACGCCGACGCCGACCCGGCGAGCCGGTACGTCCCGGTGCCGGGGGCCGTCGCGTGCCTCATCACGGCATGTTGGCCACGAGGCGCGTCCCGGGGGAGGCCGAGGCCTCGGCCTCGCTGGCGCGCGCTCATCCGCGCGGTCGGCGGCGATCAGGGCGAGCGAGAGGCCGCCGTCGCGCTCGCCGCCCTCCCACACCTCAGGGCCCAGGCCGTCGCCGCCCAGCTCGCGCCCACGACCAGCGCCATGATGACCCAGCCATCCCTCCGGTCGTGGATCGCCGCGTCCTGGGTGGCGACCATCGCGAGCAGGGCTGGCACGCACATGTACAGGTCGTGCCTGGAGCGGCGGACCAGGTCGGCCCGGGTGAGCCGGCGCCGGGTCCAGGCGTTCACGGCCATCGCGGTACCGAGCACAGCGCCCGCGTGCATGAGGACGGCGCGCCCGGTGAAGAAGCGCGAGAGGACGTGGAGCACGAGGACGAGGAGCAGGTACGAACCCGCGGCCGCCACGCGCGCATGGGCCCGGAGCAGCTTCCGGGCGGCGCCGTATGCCAGGAAGGAGAGCGCGATGACCGCGAGCGAGAGCACCACGCCGGCGGCGTGGCCGATGACGGACTCCTCCGTGGCGCGGACGAAATCGACGGTCAGGCCGTGCTGGGCCTCCAGGCGGACCTCGCGGCGCACGAGCGGGCCTCGCGCGCCGTAGTAGACGAGCACCGTGAGCACCATCCCGGTGACCCACGTCGTCGCCGCTGCCCAGCGGAACAGGGAGGGCTCTTCCGACGTCCGCCGCGGTTCGAGCTCCTTCCCGGCGGGGTCCCCGGCGAGACGGGCGCAGATCGAGGACCACATCAGCACGCAGCCCATCCACAGGATCCCGGCGGCCACGTGGATCACGTGGAGCAGGGATGGGCCTCGCGTGCCGAGGAAGGGATCCATGCAAGCTTCCGGATCGGCGCGCCCGCAGGGAGCCCGCCGCGGGAAGCCGCTCGGGCCACGAAAGACGGGATCGGCGGTGGCGGGTCAGCCCAGCGCCGCCGACGGATCCGTCGCCGGCGCGCTGCCCGGCGGCCGCCCGGGCCGCGGCACGGAAGACTTGCCGCTCACCATCTCGAGCGCGAGGGCGAGCAGCGCCGAGATGAGCTCGCCCGAGCCCGCGATCGCCAGCTTCCGGTAGATGCGCTTCCGCCGGGCCCGGATCGTCTCCGGCGACACGTTCGCGGCGGCCGCCGAGTCCTTGCACGCGAAGCCTTGCGCGATCCGGACGACCTCGGCGTGCTCGGAGGGCGTCAGATGCGTGTCGTCGACGAGTCGGGTGACGGCAGGGACCAGCAGCTCCGGATCGATGTGGGGCATGTGTCAGGGCCTCCCACGGCACAGCACCGCTGCATGTGAATCCCCCTCGACCGGGACATGGTGACCACCGGACGCCTGCCGCACAAGGCCTTGCCGAACCGACGGCGGCGCCATGTGGAGCCCGGGAGAGCGCGGACGCACGGTTCGGTCGAAATCACCGCCCGATGTCGCGAGTGCGCCGTTCCGTTCCGTCAGCCGGGGCGTGACGCCTTCTCCATCAGACGTCGCGCCCATCCTCTCCAGCTCCCGGAGAGGCGCGGGGCCACCGCGAGCCGCTCGACCGCGTCGTGGTCGAAGGCGTAGATGCGAAGGACGTCGCGGACCGTGAGATCGTGATCGGGGCGCTCGACCACGTCGATGTCGTCGCCGGCGCCGACGTCACCTTCGGCGATGATCCGGAGGTAGGCTCCGGGGCGCAGCGCCTCGGTGAAGCGGCGGGGAAACCTCGGATCCTCCATCCGGACCCCGAGCCGCCAGCAGGGCACACGCGGCTCCGAGACCTCGAGCACGGCGGTGCCGACCTTCCAGCGCTCGCCCACGAGCGCGTCGTTCACGGCGACGCCCTCGGTCGTGAGGTTCTCACCGAACTGCCCGGGGACGAGCGATCGGCCGAGCTCCCCTTCCCACCAGCGGACGTCTTCCACGGCGTACGCGTAGACCGCCTTGTCCGGTCCACCGTGCGCCTTGCGATCCGCCTGGTCGTCGCCGGCGAGATTCACGCCGCGGACCGGGATCCGGCCGGCCACGGGCTCCTTCCAGATCGCGCTCCTCGCAGGCCGGCCGCCGTACTCGAACTCGCGGGGGAGTCCGACATTCACGGAGAGCACCTTGCCGGCAGGCATCATCGTCCTCTTCGATGCACGTGCTCCAGGGACGGTTCGAGGGCGACGGCGCGGTGGCTCAGCCGAGGATCGACGCGAGCCTCCCCGGATCGGGTGGCTTCGCCACGTGCTCGTCGAAGCCGGCCTCGGCGGCCCGCGCCACGTCCTCCGGCTGGGCGTAGCCGCTGACGGCGACGAGCCGCAGGCCGGGGGACCCCGTGGCGCGCAGCTCACGCGCGACCGCGTACCCATCCATGCCGGGCAGGCCGATGTCGCAGAGGACGACGTCCGGGGGGTGGGCCCGGGCCGCGGCGATGGCGCCCGGCCCGTCATGTGCCACATCGGCATCGTGCCCGAGCATCCGCACGAGCTGAGCGAGCGTGTCGGCCGCATCCTGGTTGTCGTCGACGACGAGGACGCGGTGGCGCGGGCCCGCCGGCCCGTCGGAGATGGCGCCGGGCTCTCCAGCGTCGGCGCTGGGGGGTCGCGCCAGGGGGAGGGTGATCGCGAAATCGGTCCCGCGCCCGGCGCCCTCGCTCGCCACGGAGATCTCGCCCCGGTGCAGCGCCACGAGCCCCTTCACCAGCGCCAGCCCCAGCCCGAGCCCACCCTCGGTACGCGCCAGCGACTGCTGCGCCTGGGTGAACGGCTCGAAGATGGAGTCCAGCATGTGCGGCTCGATGCCCATCCCCGTGTCGCGGACGTGGACGACCGCGCGCCCGTCCTCCGCCGCCACGGCCACGCTGATGCGACCCCCGGGTGGCGTGAACTTCGCGGCGTTGCCGAGCAGGTTCCCGAGCACCTGGGCGAGCCGCGTCTCGTCCCCGCTCACGACGACGGGGCCGGCAGGGACGTGGACGGAGAGCTCGAGCCCGCGGTCCTCCATGAGCCCGCGCTGGTCCTCGGCCGCGCGCTGCGCCAGCGCGACGAGGTCGACCTCGGCGTACCGCAGCTGGATCTTCCCGCGCGCGATGCGGGTCACGTCCAGGAGATCGTCGACCAGGCGCGCCAGGTGCACCACCTGCCGCGTCGCGATCTCGCGCGCGCGGCGGGCCTGGGGGCCGCCCGGCTCCACCCGGTCGAGGATGTAGAGCGCGTTGCGGATGGGCGCGAGCGGATTGCGGAGCTCGTGCGAGAGCATCCCGAGGAACTCGTCCTTGCGCCGGTCGCTCTCGCGGAGCCGCTCGTTGGCCTCGCGCAGCGCGGCGTCCGCGAGCTTGCGCTCGGTCACGTCCGCGACGAAGCCGTGCCACAGGATGCTGCCGTCGTCCTCCCGCGACGGGATCGACGTCCCCTCGATCCAGCGGAGGCCCTTCGTCGGGTGCTCGTAGCGGAACACCGCGTGCCACGGCGTCATGGTCCGCGCCGACACGCCGACCGTCGCCCTGACGCGCTCCACGTCGTCCGCCGGGATGCGCGCGAACGCCGGCGTCATGTCGCGCGCCAGCTCGGCCTGCGGGATCCCGTAGAACTCCGCGATCGCCGGCGCGCTGAAGGGCATCGAGACGGCGCCGTCGGGGCGGAGCCGGAACGAGCAGACGACGCCGGGGACGCTGGCGGCGACCTTGGCCAGCTGATCCTGGAGCGCGAGCTGCTCGCGCAGCGTCTCCTCCCGGCGCCTGCGATCCTCGATGTCCATGGCGGCACCGATCAGCCGGACCACGTGCCGTTCCCCGATGATGGGAGCGAGCCGGCTCAGGTACCAGCGATAGGTCCCGTCCGCCGCGCGGTAGCGCAGCTCCACGTCCTGGGGCGCGAGGCCCTCGAGGACCCGCCGCCGGCACTCGCGCGCCGCGTCGAGGTCGTCGGGGTGAAGGCACCCGGCCCAGCCCGTGCGGCGGGTCTCGGCGAGGTCGCGCCCGGAGAAGGCGATCCAGCTCGCGTTCACGTACTCGGGGGTGCCGTCCGGCGAGAGCACGCACACGATCTGCGGCATCGCGTCCGCGAGCAGCCGCAGCTTCTCCTCGCTCTCCCGGAGCGCGATCTCCGTCGCGCGGGCCATGTCCGCGCGCTCGCGCTCGCGCTCCGCGCCCGCCGCCACGAACCGCGCCACCGCCTCGGAGAGCGCGACGTCGATCCCGGTGTGGAGCTGCGCCAGGTCCGCGAGGCCGGGCCGGGCGGGCTCGACCGCGCGGAACACCTCGCGGAGGATCGCCTGCCGCAGGAACCGGTACTCCTCGAGCACCTGGGCCAGATCGACGTGCTCGTCGAGGCGCTGGAGCGCATGCCTCGACGCCGCGCGCCGGATCTCGGTCCGCCCCGTCTCCTCGGCGCCGGAGGCGCATTGCGCCAGCCCGTCGAGCAGGGCGGGCAGGTGGTCCCGCAGCGCGCGCGTGAAGCGCGCGACGCCGGGCGCGTTCGCGCGGACGAGCTCTTCCCAGGAGCGGAGGATGCTCTCCCGCCGCTCCCGCAAGACGCGATCGAATGGGCTCTCGCGTTGCGCCGGTTCCAGGAAGGAGCTGTACAGCGGGTGAGAACCGGACGCCGTTGCCGGCGGGATCCCGGAAGGGTTCCCCGCAACCGGCGCGACGCGGCGGCTCAGTGGATCCGCAGCGCGAGCTTGCCGAGGTGGTGCTCTCCGATCTCCCGGTGGGCTCGGGCCGCGTCCTCGAGCGAATACGTCCGCCCGATCTCGACGTGGAACGGACCGGCCGCGATGAGATGGTTGAGCCGCTCCAGCGCGGTGAGGCTCGGCTCGCCGTCGTACGCGAGGAGCGTCACGCCCTCGGGCGGGCGCGGCGCCGGCTCGACGCCGTTCGGGTAGGCGATGCGACCGCCCTTCCGAACGGCTGCCAGCGCGCTGCCGAGGCTCTCGCCGTGGACCAGCACGAGGGCCGCGTCCAGGCCCCCCGGCGCGAAGTCGCGGGCGGCCCGCGCCACGTCGTCCCGCTTGCCGTCGATCGCCCCGTCCGCCCCGAGCTTCCTGACCAGCTCGACGCCGTCGCGACCCGAGGCCACGGCCAGGACCTTCGCTCCCATCCGCTTCGCCAGCTGCACCGCCAGGTGACCGATCCCGCCGCTCGCGCCATACACCAGGAGCGCCTGTCCAGCCGCGAGGTGCAGCCGATCATCCAGGCCGCGCAGCGCCGTCACGCCGTCCGCGCCCAGCGCGCCGGCCTGCTCGATGCTCAGCCCTCGCGGGATGGGCGCGACCGCGTCCTCGGGGAGCGCGACGTACTCGGCGTAGAACCCGCCCTCGAAGGAATACGCGTAGACGCGATCCCCGACGCGGATGCGCCGGACGCGATCCCCGGCCGCCACCACCTCGCCCGCACCGTCGTTGCCGATCACGCGGGGAAACGTGCTGGGCCCCAGCTCGACCTCGCCGGATCGCACGAAGGGATCCCACACGCCGATGCCCGCCGAATCGAGCCGGACCAGGACCTCGCCCGGACCGGGCCGCGGCACGGGCAGCGTCTCGGTGTGGAGGACCTCGGGTCCTCCGTACCGGTCGAAGGCCGCGGCCTTCATGTGCGCGGGGATGGACGCTGGCATGGCTCTCTCCCGGGTCGGATGGACCGCCCTAACCTGGCCATCGCCGGGGCGGACGCAATCCGGATGATCAGCTTCCGTTCGAGCGCGCCGCGAACTCCCCGCGCGCCGCCCGGAGGCGAAGCTGCGCCTCGACGAGTCCGGCGACCAGCTCCAGGTGTCCGGTCTGCGTCTCGTGCCGGGTCCGCAGCGCGTCGAGCAGCTCGATGATCGAGCTCCTTCCCAGCCGGTACGCATCCTCGGCCATCTGTCTCAGGCCGCTCAGGCGCGGCTCGACCTGCCGCTGGAAGTGCTGGAGCGCGCTGGCCCGCTGCGCGACCTGGACGGCATAGAGCGCGACGTCTGCCTCGATCTCCGCCTCGACCAGGCGACGCCGGAGCGAGGCGGCATCCGCCTCGGCGCGCGCCCGGTCGAGGGCTCCGCCGCGGGAATCGAGGATGGGCAACTCGACGGCCACGCCCAGCGAGTAGGTGGCGCCGAAGGGGTCGCTCGTCCAGAACATGCCGCCGCTGAGCGAGACGCCCGGGAAGCGCTCGCGCTCCGCCACGACCGTGCTCGCCTGCGCCATGGCCTCCTCCCGCCGCGCCGTGGCGATCGCCGGGTGCTCCGCGCCCGCGGGCGCGCCGGCGTCGACGTCCAGGGGCCGGAGCTCGCCGGTCGGCCGCGGTCGCCAGCCGATGAAGCCCAGCAGGACGGCGAGCTTCCCTCGACGTTCGGCCAGCTCCGCTTCGGCCTCGGCGATCCGCGTGCGCCAGGATGCCACCTCGACGTCGATCCGGAGGAGGTCGTACGGGCTCGCCATCCCGCTCGCCTGACGGCCCGCGACCACGTCGCGGATGTGATCCAGCTCCTCCATGCCTTCCCCGAGCAGGCCCAGCTTCTTCTGGGCCGCGAGCAGCTGGACGAACGCGGCGCCGGCGTCGGCGGCCAGCCCGTTCCCCGAGGCGGCGACGCGGGCGCGGGCCGCCGCGACGCCTTGATCGGCCGCCTCGACGCGGGCGCCGCGTTGACCCGCCACGAGGAGCGGCAGATCGATCGATACGCTCTGCGCGGTGCGGCTGGAGAAGTTGGTGATCTCCCCCGGCTGGTGCTGCAGCCCGTAGCTGAGCGTCGGATTGGGGAGCGCCCCGGCGGTCCGCCGTTCCGCGATGGCAGCGGCGATGCCCTGGCGCTCGAGCGCCAGCCGCGGGCTGGCCTCGCGGGCGAGCTTCAGCACCGTCGCCAGGTCGACGACGTCCGGCGGAGGCGGCGTGGGCTCGAGCGCACCGGCCAGGAGGAACGCCACCATCGTCGGCGGGCAGATCATGCGTCCGCCTCCTCCGGAGTCTGGAGGCGGCTCGGCGTGACGAGGCCGTAGACGACCGGGAGCAGGAAGAGCGCCACGAGCAGCGTCGTCAGCATCCCGCCGACCACGACGAGGGCGAAGGGGCGCTGCGTCTCGCTGCCGACGCCCGAGGAGAGGGCCATGGGCAGGAGCCCGAACACGGCGAGGAGGGATGCCATGAGCACCGGCCTGATCCGGTCCGTGGCCCCGTCGAGCAGCGCCGGGCCGAGATCGGATCCCGCGCGGCGTCGAGCCTCCGTCGCGGAGACGACGAGGACGCCCATGAGCGAGACCTGGCCCAGGAGCGCGATGAAGCCGATCGCGGCGCTCACCGAGAGCGGGACGCCCGCGACGAGCAGCGCGAACACCCCGCCGGTCAGGGCGAATGGAAACGTGGACAGGATCGCGAGCGCGCTCCGCCCGCCCTTCATCGCGGCATAGAGCAACCCGAGCACGAGGACGATCGCCAGCGGCACGACCAGCGACAGCCGCTTCACGGCGCGCTCCTGGTTCTCGAACTCGCCGCCCCAGACGAAGTAGTGGCCTTCCGGCGGCTTGACCCTGGCGTTCACGGTGGCGATGGCGTCGTGGACCACCGAGCCCATGTCGCGTCCCATGACGTTGAACTTGAGCGCCAGGAAGCGGATGTTCCCTTCGCGGACGATGGACGCGACGCCGTTGCCCACCTCGATGCTGGCCACCTGGCGGATGGGGACGCTCGCTCCGGAAGGCGAGGCCACCGCGACGCTCGCGACCTTGTCCAGGTCGTCGCGGGCCGGCCTGGGCAGGAGGAGGCGGACCGGCACGGGCCGCTCGCCCTCCCAGTACTGGGTGACGATCCGGCCGGCCAGCGCCGTCTCGAGGGTCCTGGCGGCGTCCTCCACCGCGATGCCGGCGCGGGCCAGAGCCGTCCGGTCCAGGCGGATGCGCAGCTGCGGGCTCGACACGTCGCGGTACAGGTCCAGCTCGGTCACCCCGGGGAGCTCGGCGAGGGCGGCCCGGGCCTGTTTCAGCGCTGCGCGCATGGCGTCGAGATCCGTGCCGAAGATCTTGAGCACGACCTTTCCGCGCACGCCGCTCACGGCCTCCTCGACGCTGTCCTTGATCGGCTGCGAGAAGTTGAAGCGGACCCCGGGGATCTCGTCGAGCGACGCGTGCATGGCCTCGACGAGGCGGGCCTTGCTCCAGCCCGTGCGCCACGCCTCGTGCGGCTTCAGGCGCACGAAGGTCTTCAGCATGTTCACGCCTTCGTTGTCCGTGCCGTCCTCGGGGCGTCCGTGCTCGGTGTGCACGTCGACGACCTCCGGAAAGACGCCGAGCCGCTTGTGCACCTCGAGCAGGAGCTCCTGGCTCCGCTCCATCGCGATGCTGGCGGGCATCTCGACGAAGATCGCCAGGTCGCCCTCGTCGAGCTCGGGGAGGAACTCGGTGCCGATCCGGCTGCCGGCCAGCGCCGCGGCCAGCAGCACGCAGCCGGCGAGCGCCAGCGTCGTCCGGCGGCGGGCCAGGCACCGTCCCAGCAGGCTGCGGTAACCCCGGCGCAGGGACTCGATCCAGCGCGGCTCGGTGAGCGTCGCGTGCCCGGGCTTGAACAGGAACCCGCACAGCGCCGGCACGACCGTCAGGGCGAAGGCGAGCGCTCCGAAGAGGGCGAAGGCGTAGGTGAGGGCCAGCGGCCGGAAGATCCGCCCCTCGACCGACTGCAAGGTGAAGACGGGGAGGAGGGCGGCGATGATGATCAGCATCGAGTAGAAGGTCGGTCGCCCCACCTCGACCGCCGACCGGATCACGAGGCGCAGCACCGACTTCCTGTCGGTCGGCTGCTCGTGGCGGATGCCGTGGATGACGTTCTCGACCAGGACCACCGCCCCGTCGACCAGGATCCCGAAGTCGATGGCCCCCATCGAGATGAGGTTCGCCGGCATCCCCAGGGTGTGGAGGCCGAGGAAGGCGACCAGCAGCGACAGCGGGATCACCACCGCGACGATCCCCGAGCCCACGACGCTGCGCAGGAAGAGCCAGACCACCGCCACCACGAGCAGGAATCCGTGGAGGAGGTTCTCGTGGACCGTCGAGAGCGTGTGGTTCACCAGCACGCTGCGATCGTGGGTCGGCTCGATCCTCATCCCTTTCGGGAGGATGGTGCGGTTCAGCGCCTCGACCTGGGCGTGGATGCCGTCCAGGACGATGGAGGGGTTCTCGCCCCGCCGCATCAGGACGAGGCCCTCGACGATCTCCTTCTGGTCGTTCCAGCCGACCGAGCCGCGCCGCGGGGTCGCCGCCAGCTTCACGGTGGCGAGGTCGCCCACCGTCAGCGCCGAGCCCTCCTTGGTCTTCAGCGCGATCTTCTTGATGTCCTCGGCGGAGTCGATGTAGCCGACGCCGCGGATGGTGAGCTCCTGGTCTCCGTGGCGCAGGAAGCCGCCGCCCACGTTCAGGTTCGACTTGCGGATCGCCTCCTCGACCATGCCGAGCGTCACGCCGGCGGCGTAGAGCTTCGCGGGATTCGCCTCGACGTGGATCTCCTTCAGGAACCCGCCGAACGGCACCACGTCGGCGACGCCCTGCACCTGGCGCAGCACGCGGGTCACGTTCCACTGCATCTCCGAGCGCAGCTGGTACAGATCGTGACGATCGCTGGCCAGGCGGAAGCGGAAGATCTTGCCGAGCGGAGTGGCTTCCGGCGCCAGCGATGGGGTGACGCCGTCCGGCAGCTCGGCCCCCGAGAGACGCTGGCTCACCACCATCCGGCTGTGGAACGGATCGACGTCGTCGTCGAAGATGAGGGTCACCAGGGAGAGCCCGAAGAGGCTCTCGCTGCGGAGCAGCGCCATGCCCGGCGTGCCATTGAGCGCCCGCTCCAGCGGCACGGTCACCTGCCGCTCGATCTCCTCGGCGGCATACCCCGGCATCTGCGTGATGACCTGCACCTGGACGTTCGTCACGTCCGGAAAAGCCTCGATGGGCGTGCCGAGATAGGCCCGGACGCCGAACAGGGCCACGATGGCCGTGAAGACCAGGGTGGCCACGCGCCGGTGGACGCAGCTCTCGATGAGCAGGTTGAGCATGGGAGGCGCCGCTACAGCAGCTGCTCGGCCTCGCCGTCGAGCAGCAAGGCGCCGCGCACCACGACCTGCTCCCCGGGCTCGAGCCCCTCGAGGATCGTCACCCGCCCGTCCCTCGAGACGCCGGTGCGGACGGCGCGGGGCTCGAAGCGGCCGTTCTCCTTGTGCACGTACACGACCCGCCGGCTGCCATCCTTGATGAGCACCGCGGTGATCGGTACCGTCGGCTTGCCGCCGGCACTCCGCACGCGCACCTCGACGAGCATGCCGGGCGCGAGCCGCTGCGGCGGTCCCCTCAGCGAGAGGTAGACCGGCAGGCGCCGCTGCTCGCCGTCGACCACCTGACCCACGCCGTCGACGACGGCCTGCAGGCTCGAGTCCGACGCGGGGACGTGCACCTCGGCGAGCTGCCCGGCCGAGATGCCGCCGATCTCGCTCTCCGGCACGTCGGCGACGACCCAGAGCCGCCGCGGATCCCCGATCTGCACGAGCGCGTCGCCGCCGGGGGCGACCACCGATCCCACCGCGGCGCGCACGGCCAGGATCACGCCCCCCGCCGGCGCGCGCACCTCGAACCGATCGCCATGCCCGCCGCCGAGGAGGGCGACCGCTCGCTGCGCGCGCTCCAGCTCGGCGCGAGCCTCCCGGGCCGACGTCTCCGCCGCGAAGCGCTCCACCTCGAGGCCGACGCCCTTCCTCACCATCTCGTCCTGTCGACGGAGGAGGTCCTCCGACGCCGCCGCCTTGGCCGCGGCCTGATCCAGGGACGCGCGGGCGGCAGCCACGTCCGCGCCCTGCAGCGTCACGAGGATCGCGCCGGCCTTGACGGCCTCGCCCGGCCGCACGTCGACGGAGACGACGCGAGCCGCGACCGGCGTGCCGATGCTGGCCAGGCTCTGCGGGCGGAACGCGACGCGGCCGGGGAGGATGCCCCCGAGCCCGTCGCGCCCGGCGCTCACCGCCTCGATCTCGAGGAACTTGCGGGAGGAGCCCGGCACGTCGAGCCCCTCCTTCCTCTCCGCGGGAGCGGCAGGCGGCGGGGGTCGCGCGCAGGCTGCGAGCGAGGCCGCGAGGAGCGCCGGCAGGAGCGGGGGAGCCCTGGACGCGATGTGCGTGGAGGTCACGGTCGCGCGCCGAGAGCAAGCGCCGCTCCAGACGGCTTCGATGGTTCAACATGCCGTATTCACGGACTTGTTTCGATGGGGTGGCATCCCCACCCGGTGGTCACGTTTGATCCATCTGTGCACTTATGACACACGTCGCGCCATGCGCATCTCGACCAAGCTGGCCGTCGGCTTGACGCTCGCGAGCGCCGCCATCCTGGGCGCCTACGGCGTGCAGCAGCAGCGCGAGGAAGACGAGGGCCTGCGCAACAACGCCAAGCACGACCTGAAGCTGCTCGCGACGTCGGTGCAGGTCGCGGTCAAGAACGCCCTGCGCGACCGCCAGATGGCGGACGTGACGGAGATCCTGGACGAGCTCGAGCTCAAGGACTCGGAGCTCGACGTGATCGTCTTCGACGGGAGCGGCCGCGTGACGGCGGCATCGCCCGGCAGCAGCCACTCGGTGCCGCTCGTCGCGCCCATGGTGCAGGAGGTGGCCGTCACGAGCAGCCCCATCGTCCGCCTCGAGGGCGTGCGCGGCCTCTCCCATGCGGTGGCGGTCCTCCCGCTCGCGGCCGAGGACGGATCGAGCCCGGGGGTGGTGGCCGTGGTACGCCCCCTCGACGGATTGCGCCGGGAGATGGTGGCCACCGCCACGACGACGGCGATCTCGATCGCGGTCGCCTTCGCCGGGCTCATGCTCGTCGCCTGGGGCCTCGTCCATCTGTACGTGAGGAGGCCGCTGCGGGGCCTGCTCGGGGCGATCGGCGCCGTCCGCTCGGGAGACCTGTCGGCGGCGGTGGAGGAGGGGCGCGAGGACGAGCTGGGACAGGTCGCCGCGCAGTTCAACGCGATGATGCGAGAGCTCGATCGCGCCCACCGCACGGTCCTGGCCGAGTCGGAGGCTCGCCAGAGGCTGGAAGCGGGCCTGGCCCGCGTCGACAAGCTGGCGACGCTGGGGCAGCTCTCCGCCGGCCTGGCGCACGAGATCGGCTCGCCGCTCCAGATCGTCAACGGCCGCGCGCGCGCCCTCCTCACGCGAGAGGGGGTGCCTCCCGACGTCCGGCGGACCGCGCAGATCGTGGTCGAGCAGTCGGATCGGATCACCCGGATCGTGGAGCAGCTCCTCGGCTTCGCGCGCAAGAAGTCGCCCAAGGTCGCGGACACGGACGTCGTGGCGGCGGTCCGCGCCATCGTCGAGCTGCTCCAGGCGGACGCCCGCCGGCGCGCGATCCAGCTCGACGTCGAGGTGGAGCCCGGCATCCCGCTCATCCGGGCGGACGCCGAGCAGCTGCAGCAGGTGGCGATGAACCTCTTGACGAATGCGCTCCGCGCCACCCCGCGGGGCGGGCGCATCCGGGTCGGCGTCGGGCTGGGGACGCTCGCCGGGGCGTCGAGCGGGCCCGGGGCCGCCGTGTGCCTGACGGTGGAGGACACCGGCTGCGGGATCCCGCCCGAGATCCGCGGCCGCATCTTCGAGCCGTTCTTCACGACGTGGCAGGACGGCGGGGGCACCGGGCTCGGCCTCCCCGTCGTGAAGTCGATCGTCACCGAGCACGGCGGGACGGTGTCCCTGTCCGACGAGGGCACCGGGACGCGCTTCACCGTGCGCCTGCCCGTGCGCGACCCGGGCGCCGCCTCGGAAGGGATGGTCGCCTGATGCCGCTCCGGGGAAGGAAGCTCCTCGTCGTGGACGACGACGAGGGGGTGGTCGCGTTCCTGTGCGAGAGCCTGGCGGAGCACGGCGCCGAGGCCATCGGGCTGACGTCGGCGGCGGAGGCCCTCGACCGGATCCGGCGAGAGGACTTCGACCTCGTCGTCACCGACGTCGAGATGCCGGAGATGCGGGGGACGCAGCTGCTCGCCGCGATCCTCGCCGAGCGGCCGGACCAGCTCGTGCTCCTCATCACCGCCTTCGGCAGCATCGAGCTGGCCGTGTCGACGGTGCGAGCGGGCGCGTGCGATTTCCTGGCGAAGCCGTTCAAGGTCGAGGCCCTCCTCTTCGTGATCGAGCGGGCCTTCCACGAGCGACAGATCCGGCGCGAGATCGTGCGCCTGCGCGCGGCCGTTCCGGCCGATGCCTCGGGCGCCCTCGTCGCCCGCAGCCCGGCGATGCAGCGGGTGGTCGATGCGGCGCGACGCGCAGCGCGCTCCAGCTCCACCGTCCTGCTCACCGGCGAGACGGGCACCGGGAAGAGCGCCGTGGCCAGGCTGATCCACGAGTCCGGCCCGAGGCGCGAGCGACCCTTCGTGCCGCTGAACTGCGCGGCCCTTCCGGCGCACCTCCTGGAGAGCGAGCTGTTCGGCGTCCGTCGCGGAGCGTTCACCGACGCCCGGGAGGATCGCGACGGGGCGTTCGTGGCGGCGGAGGACGGGACCGTCCTCCTGGACGAGGTGGGAGAGCTGCCGCTCGAGGCGCAGGCCAAGCTGCTGCACGTGCTGGAGACGAGCGCGGTCCGTCCGCTCGGCGGAACCGCGGAGCGCCCGGTCCACGCCCAGGTGCTGGCCGCCACGAACCGGCAGCTCGAGCTGCTGCTGCGGGAGGGTCGCTTCAGGCCCGACCTGTACTACCGGCTCAACGTGATCCGGATCGAGGTGCCGCCGCTCCGCGAGCGGCGCGAGGACGTCATCCCGCTGGTCGATCTCTTCCTGGGACGTCTCTGCCAGCGCCACGGACGGCAGCTCGTCGGCGTGTCCGCGGCGGCCATGAGGCGGCTCCTCGGATACGCCTGGCCCGGCAACGTGCGCGAGCTCTCGAACCTGCTCGAGCGCGCGGTGGCGATGACCGACCACGACACCATCGTCCCCGAGGACCTGGATTTCCCCGGCACGCTCGGCGCGCCCGATGCCCTGCTCGAGCCATCGAGCGGGCCGCTCCCGCTCGAGCAGGTGGAGAGGGCTTACGTGCGCCGCATCGTCGACGCGCACGGTGGGAACAAGGCCGCTGCCGCGCGGACGCTGGGCATCAACCGTCGGACGCTCTATCGCAAGCTGGAGGGGTGACGCGACGATCGCGCACCGGCGGCGAGCGCTGCGCGCGTCTCCGCGGCGCTGAAGCGCGCAATCCGCTCGCGAGGTGGTGCGGTGTCGTATTCACTGAAAGTGATCATGAGCCCCGGTCCGGTGGCACGGGCCTGCACGACGGACGGGGGGTCGGCGCCGCGCTACGCTGTCTTCCGGGAGGCGACATGGACGCAGCGCGACGCGTCTTCATGCTTCAGGTCGT
>DASTGH010000390.1:0-2527 GCA_035719345.1 Anaeromyxobacteraceae bacterium | reverse complement strand
GGCCCCGTGCACCTCGGCGGCGGGCCGCCCGTCCTCCACCGTGAAGCGCGCGCCGTCGGGCAGCGATTCGAGCGAGGCTCGCACCCGGTCGCCGCGCACGGTGGCGGCGACGGCGGCGTCGAGGAGCGCGCCCGCCGCCTGCTCCAGGCGGGCGGCGTCGGCCGGGACCACGACGCCGGTCGCGGGCAGATCGAGCGCGAAGGCGACCCCGCGCTCGGCGGCCAGCGCGGCGCGCGCCTCCACCGCGCGCGAGAGCAGCGCGCGCAGGTCGACGGGCTGCCGGTCGAGCGGGATCCGCCCCGCCTCCAGGGTGTTGAGGGCGAGCAGCCCCTCCGCGATCGCCGCCACCCGGCGCGCCTGCCGCTCCAGCGCCTCCAGGGCCCGCCGCTCGCCGTGCGAGAGCGCGCCGTCGCCCTCGCGCAGCCGGCGCACGTGGCGGAGCAGCGCCGCCGAGGGGCCGCGCAGGTCGGACGCGACCAGCGTGAGGAGGTCGTCGCGGCGCTGCGCCGACTCGCGGAGTCGCCGGTTCGCCTCGAGGAGCTGGGCCGACGCGTCGCCGGGTCGCCCCGCGGGCAGGTCGCCGCCGCCGCCGTTCCCGCCGGCCGCCCCTCCGCCCGTGTCTCCGTGATGTTCCATGCTCCGGACCGGCGCCGCCGCGACCTCCGCGGGAACGGCCGCGCGTGTCGATCCATGATGGCAGCCGGCGACCCGATCCGGGAGCGCCCTTGTGGGCGGACGAGGTCCCGTGCGGGCGGGACGCTCGGCGTGCGAGAACGCGTGCGCGCCCCTCGCTCGCGCGACATCTACCGAGGGCACGCGCCGGAGCGCGCGCGGAGGAGCGCACGCGGAGGCGAGCATGGCGTCGAGGACGGTCGACATCTACGGCAAGGAGAGCTGTCCCTACACGTCGTCGGCGCGCAAGGATTACGCGCGCCGCGGGTACGACGTCCGGTACTTCGACGTGAAGAAGGACGCGGCCGCCATGGGACGCTTCCTGGAGCTCTCGGGCGGAGACCGCCGCGTGCCGCTCATCACCGAGGGCGAACGGGTGACCGTCGGATTCGACGGCACGTGAAGCGTGTGAACGGCCCCCGGGCGGGGCTGTGGTCAACGGTGGGTATCGGGCGGCGGCGCGCGGTCAGCGGTAGGTGGCGCGCTTCCCGGGCCGGAAGCCCGGCGGCATCATCTGCGGCGGCGCCTCGACGCCGAAGTTGTACCACTCCATGTACAGCTTCCCGATCTTGAGGCGCTTGCCGTTCTGGACCGACTGCAGCGCCGCCTTGAGCTTGTCGTCGCTCGGGTTGGCCGCCACGCCGCGGCCGAGCACGCTCACGGCGTCGTCGTGCTGGTTCTCCTTCTCCAGGAACCAGGCGTAGGCGCACCAGACGAGGCCCTGCTTCTTGTTGCCCCGGACCTTGAGCGTGTCCTCGAACACCGTGCGCATGCCGGCGAGGTCCTTCTTCCGCCAGCGGGCGATGGCGAGCATGACGCGCGCCGGCCACTGCGCGCGCGCGGCGCGCTCGAGGTGCGGCACGGCGGCCTCCTGGTCGCCCTTCCACCAGTGGAACTGGCCGATGAGCGCCGCGATGGCGGCGTCGGCGCCGAAGAGCCAGGGGCTCATCGCCTGCGCGCCGCGCGCGAGCTGGATGGCGCGATCGAAGCGGCGGGCCTGCGCCTCGGCCACGGCCGACTCCACCGCCGCCTGGAGGCGCTTCTGCGCCCTGAGGTTCAGCGCCACGTAGGCGATGGCGGCAGCGAGCACACCGGGCACGACCGAGCCGACCCAGCCGACGCTCGTGCCGAAGCGGATGGCGAGCGCGACCAGGAGCCCGGCGGCGAGGCTGAGGAGGAGGTTGTACATGCGCGCACCGCAGGTCGGAGGGTTGGGACAGATACACGGCGGTCGCGCGCCGCCGCAAGGGAAAACGCGTCGCGAGCCGGCCGACAATCGCTGCTTTGGCCCTCCCCGGACTCGAACCGGGACGGGGGGTCACCCCACTCGATTTTGAGTCGAGCGCGTTTACCGTTTCGCCAGAGGGCCCTGGGGGGAGAAGGTACCAGAAAAACCCATTGTGCGCATCGCGCGGCTTCGATAGGAATGCCGTGCAAAGCGCGGGGGCAAGAAACAATCCGCGGACAATGTCGCGCGAGGAGGCATCGATGGCCAGGACCGCAGCCGTGAGCTCGATCGACGACATCCTGAGGGACGCGATGGAGCCGGTACTGAAGCGCGCCTCGGCGGCCATCGCCAAGGCCATCTCGGAGATGGCCGATCCCGGCAACAACACCATCGACCAGCAGCTTGTGGCCTCCCGCTGTTTGCAGCGCGAGCTGCCCGGCGCGCCGCTCTAGGCCCGCGGCCGTCTCTCCCGCCAGTACCTCTACCCCATGCTGCTGGTAATACGCATTCAGGAACGCGGATAGATCCGGTCCGAAGACGTGGTTGCCTATCCCCGCGCTGGGGAAGAGCATAACCACATCCTTCCCATTCATCGCCAGGGCAGCGGCGATCTCCGAGCCGATGAAC
>DASTGH010000389.1:0-3572 GCA_035719345.1 Anaeromyxobacteraceae bacterium | reverse complement strand
GGCGGGTCGAAGCCGCTGGCGAGTCGCACCCTGCGGCCGACGCGGGCGGAGAGCGCGCCGTCGAGCTCGTCGGGGAAGGCGACCGCGTCCACCAGGCCGGCCTGCCGCGCCTCCTCCGCCGTGAACACGCCCACGTCCACCAGCTCCCGCACCTTCGCCTCGGGGAGGCGGCGCGCCTCGGCGATGGCCCGGACCTCCCGGGCGAAGACGTCGTCGAGCAGGCGCTCGGTGACCTCGCGCTGCGCCTCGCTCATGTCGGTCCTGACCAGCGCGTCGGGCGCGTTCTTGTAGCGGCCGATCGCCACCACCTCGACGGCGACGCCGAGCTTGTCGAGCGTGCCCTTCACGAACGGTGTGGTGCTGGAGAGGCCGCCCGGGAACAGGTTCGCGGACGGCGGCACCAGCACCATCGTGGCGGCGGTGGCGAGCACGTACTCCTTCATGCCGCCCGACTGGAGATAGGCGACCACCGGCTTCCGCCGCTTCACCTCGAGCAGCATCCGGCGCAGCTCGTCGACCCGGCCCCGGCCCACGGGGAGGTCGGTGATCTTGACCGCCAGCGCGGGGACGCCCCGGTCGTCGCGGATCTCGACCAGCTTCTCCACGAGCCGCTGCCACGGGTCGCGTCCGAGCCCGAAGAGCCCGCGCCGGGCGGAGAGGCTCTCGGCCAGGTCCAGCGCCGGCACCGACGAGCCGGCCACGGTCGGGCTCGGGTAGCGCTCCGCCGAGAGGCGCACGCCCAGCGCCCACGTGCGGTCGGCCTCGCCGCCGAAGGCGATCGAGGTCGTCGCGCCGGCGTGCGCCTGATCGAAGGCGAGCGCGAGCTGGAGATACGTCTGGTCGGACGCGGCCGGGAGCCCGCCGTTCACCGGGAACTGCACCTGGGCCAGGACCTGGAGCCCGGAGAGGACGGTGAGCCCCGCGCCGAACGCGGCCGCGCGCGCCCGCAGCGAGTCGCCCGAGTTGTCGAAGAGGAAGTCTCCGGAGAGCGTCACCCGCTCGCGCCAGGGCCGGACGCCGAGCCCGAGGTCGTAGCGCACCGGCTGCCGCTGCCCGGAGAGGCTCGCCTCCATCCCCAGCGCGGAGAAGCCGAGCGAGAGCCAGCGCGCGGGCCGGACGGTGAGCCCGGCGTCGAGCGCCGAGAGCGCATCGAGCGCCGCGTCCGGCGAGGCCCACCAGTTCCAGGCGACGCCGAGGGAGAAGGTCTGGCCGCCGGCGACGGCGAGGCCGAGCGTGGTCTTCCGGAAGCGGGAGCCCCCGCCGCTGCGAGGCCGCATCCACTCCATGGAGAGCGCCGGGACGAGCGGTCCGAGCGGCGCCGCCAGCCAGAAGCCGTCGGCGGCCTGGCCCGTCCCGGGGCGGCCCTCGTGGAAGTACTGCAGCGCAGGCCCACCGACGAAGCCGATGCCGGCCGGGTTGACCTGGAGCGCCGTCGGCTCGTCGGCGGTCGCGGCGGAGAGGCCCGGGACGGCGATGCCGGTCGGCGCCGCGGCGGCGCGTCCCTCCAGGTTCGCGGTCTGGGCGGCGGCGGGCAGGGCGAGCGGGGCGAGGAGCGCGAGCGCGGCCAGGCGGCGGAGCATGGCGCATCACAGCGCAAAGCACGCGTGCGGTCGAGCGGCCGGTGGCGTCAGACCCCGCTGGTACACGCGTCGTCGGCGGTGCGCTATGAAGCGCTGGCGCCGCGGTGAGCGATCGCGGAGTCCACGGATGGAAGAACAGTACCTCGAGGTGTTGCGGCGCACGCTCGCCGCCGGCAACCGCCGCTCCGGCCGGAACGGCGACACGCGCGCGGTGTTCGCGGCCCAGCTCCGGCACGACCTGCGCGACGGGTTCCCGCTGCTCACCACGAAGCGCATGGCGTGGAAGGTGATCGTCGGGGAGCTGCTCTGGTTCCTCGAGGCGGGCCGCCGCTCGCCCGTGCCGTGGCGCCTCTCCAACGCGCGCCTGCAGGAGATCCTCGGGACGACCGGACGGACCATCTGGTCGCACGACTCGGAGAAGCCGGCGTGGCTCGCCCGGGCGAGGTTCCCGGGGGACTGCGGGCGCATCTACGGCGCGCAGTGGCGCAACTGGAACGGGCACCTCGACCAGCTGGCGCGGCTCGTGGCGGGGCTCTCGAGCGATCCGGCGAGCCGGTACCACAAGGTGACGGCCTGGCAGCCCGCGGAGTTCGACGAGATGTGCCTGCCGCCGTGCCACGGCGACTTCCAGTGCTTCGTCCGGTTCGAGGAGGGGGGGCAGCGGCTGCTCTCGCTCCACATGAACCAGCGGAGCTGCGACCTCTTCCTCGGGGTGCCGTTCAACATCGCCAGCTACGCGCTCCTGCTCACGATGCTGGCGCAGCTCACCGGCATGGTGCCGCACGAGCTCGTGCTCACGCTGAACGACGCGCACCTCTACGAGGAGCACGTGGCGGCGGCCGAGACGCAGCTCGCGCGCCGGCCGCGCCCGCTCCCGCGAGTGACCCTCGATCCCGCGGTCTCGTCCCTCGACGACTTCCGGATGGAGCACGTCCGGCTCGAGGGCTACTCCGCGGACGAGCCCATCAAGGCGCAGCTGCTCTAGGGGCCGGTCGGACCGTGCGCGCCATCGCCGCCATGTCCAGGAACCGGGTGATCGGCCGCGGCGACGCGATCCCGTGGCGGATCTCCGACGAGCTGCGGTGGTTCAAGCGCACGACGTTCGGGCACGTGGTGGTGATGGGGCGGCACACCTTCGAGTCGCTGCCGCGGCCCCTCGACGGGCGCGTCAACGTCGTGCTCACTCGAGATCCCGACCGCCTCCGCGCCGGCGATCCCCGGTATGCGCACGCCCTGGTGGGCGAGGCCGCAGAGGCTGTCCCCGCCGTGACCGAGCCGAACCAGCCGCTGCCCACGCAGGTGCGCCTCGTGCGCGATCTCGAGCCGCTCGCGCGCGCCGGCGCCACCCGCGAGGCGTGGCTCGCCGGCGGGGCGCAGGTGTACGCCCGGTTCCTGCCCGAGTGCTCCGAGCTCCTCCTCAGCGTCATCGACCGCGAGGTCGAAGGCGACGTGGCGTTCCCTCCGTTCGAGCACCTGTTCGAGCCGGCCGGAGTGGTCGCCGAGTTCGCCGACTTCCGCGTGCACCGCTGGCTGCGCCGCGCGCCGGCCGCGCGCTAGCGCGTCGCGGGGGCCCGGGCTATAGCGGAGCACCCATGACGGAGCTGACCGCGGCCAAGCTCGCCGCGACCCCGCGGGTCGAGATGACGCAGCTCGTGCTGCCGGGCTACGCCAACACCCACGGCAACGCCTTCGGCGGCCGCGTCATGCAGTGGACCGACCTGGCTGCGGCCATGGCGGCGATGCGGCACACGCGGATGCCGGTGGTGACCGCCTCTATCGACCAGCTCGCTTTCCGCGCGCCCATCCGCGTGGGTCAGATCGCCATCCTCAGGGCGCAGGTGAACGCGGTGTTCGGCAGCTCGCTCGAGGTGGAGGTGGTGGTCGAGGCCGAGGACCCGCGCACCGGCTCGCGCAGCCGCTGCTGCGACGCCTTCCTCACCTTCGTGGCGCCGGGCGCCGATGGGAAGCCGGCCAAGGCCCCGCTGCTCCTCC
>DASTGH010000388.1:0-10241 GCA_035719345.1 Anaeromyxobacteraceae bacterium | reverse complement strand
CAGTGTGGAAAGCTACACCTATGCTCGAGTGCGACATATCGCCGAATCGCTTGCTCCTCACCGCCGCCGGCGGGCTTCGCCGCCGGCGCCTCTTCCGCCAGCGCCGCGGCCCACGCCACGGCCAGCACGACACCCACCGACCTCCGCATCGCTCGCCACATGTCCGGCTCCTCTCGCCGGCGCGTCTGCCGCCGCCGGCGCGGAGGAGACGGTCGCGCCGGCAGAATGCGACCGCCCTCGTGGGGGCAGGGGCGCCACGCGGCAGCGGAGGCGGCTCCGGCCGGCCCCGTCCGGTGCCGTGCGAGCGAGCGGCCGGGCCGATAGCGTCGCCGGGCGCCCCACTCCCCCCCGGGGCGGAGGAGCCGCGATGACACCCTGGAAGAGCTGCCTCGCCTGCGCCGCCCTGGCGGCCGCGTCAACGGCCGTGGCGCAGGCCCCGCAGCAGGACATGAGCTTCTTCGTCACCAGCGCCGGCAAGGGCAAGGGCGCCGACCTCGGCGGCCTCGAGGGCGCGGACGCGCACTGCGCCGCGCTCGCCAAGGCCGCCGGCGCCCGGCGCACGACCTGGCGCGCCTACCTCTCCACGACCGCGCCCAACGGCGACGCCGGCGTGAACGCGCGGGACCGCATCGGCAAGGGGCCGTGGAAGAACGCCAAGGGCGCGGTCGTGGCGAAGAGCGTGCAGGACCTCCACTCGGGGTCGAACAACCTCACGAAGGAGACCGCCCTCACCGAGAAGGGCGAGGTGGTGCCCGGGCGCGGCGACGCCGTGAACAAGCACGACATGCTGACCGGCTCCGACCCCGATGGGAATTACTCGACCGCCGGCGGGGACACGACGTGCGGCAACTGGACGAGCAGCGCCGACGGCTCCGCCATCGTCGGGCACCACGACCGGAAGGGGCTGAAGGAGACCCGCCACATGACGTCGTGGAACTCCTCGCACGGCACGCGCGGCTGCAGCGAGGACGCCCTCAAGGGCACGGGCGGCGCGGGCTTCTTCTACTGCTTCGCGGCGGAGTAGGCCGGCGACCGAGGCGGGATCGCAAGCAGACGCACGGACCGAACCCCGGAGGGCACCGGGAACGGTCCGTGCGTCCGCCACACTGCAGCGCGTGCGGCTTCGCCCGGCGTGGTGGTCACGCGCGGGCCACGCGCCGCGCCAGCCGCGGCGCACGACACCACGGCAGCGCACGGATAGTGATAGCACCGGCCGCGCCCGGCGCCAGGGGGCGCCCCAACGATCCACCAGAGTGGGCATTCCCCCGCGCGGGGGCCGCCCGCCGGGGGGGTCAGGCGCCACCGTTCCTCAGGCCAGGCGGATGAGCCCCAGGCTGTTGAGCAGGATGAGCAGGATGAGGGCCGGGGCCACGAACCGCACCAGCGCGTGGACCGCGCGCCCGTGCCACGTCGCACGGCCGTAGCCGCGGTCGGCCTCGGCGACGAACGCGCCCGGCGGCAGGAGCCAGCCACCCACCACCGCGATGGCGAGGCCGCCGACCGGCAGCAGCACGTTCGAGGAGAGGAAGTCGAACAGGTCGAAGAAGCTCTGGCCGAACGGCTTCACGTCCGAGAGCAGCGGGCTGCGCGAGAGCGTGGCGAGGATCCCGAGCGCGAGCATGGCCGCTCCGGTCGCCAGCGCCGCCGCGCGGCGCGAGGCGCGACCCTTCTCCACGAGCCACGCCACCGGCACCTCCATCAGGCTCACCATCGCGCCGATGGTGGCGATGGAGGCGAGCACGAAGAAGAGCGCCGTGAACGCGCCGCCGAGCGGCATCCTCGCGAAGACGAGCGGGATGGTGGCGAAGAGCAGCCCCGGCCCGCCCGCCGGTGTGCCGCCGAACGCGAACACCGCGGGGAAGATGGCGAGCCCGGCGAGGAGCGAGACGAGCGTGTCGGCGAGCGCGACGCGCGCGGCGTTGGGGACGATGCGGGTCGCCGGCGGCAGGTACGAGCCGTAGGTGGTCATCGTGCCCATGCCCAGCGAGAGCTTGAAGAAGGCGAGGCCCAGCGCCGCGAGCAGCACGCCCCCGGTCAGCTTCGAGGGATCGGGCCGGAACAGGTAGGCGATGCCGGCGGAGGACCCGGGCAGCGTCAGCGCCCGCACGTCGCAGACCACCAGCAGGACGAGCAGGAGCGGCATGAGCGCCTTGGTGACGCGCTCGATGCCGCGCGACACGCCCGCCGCGACGATGGCGGTGGTGAGCGCCAGCACGCCCGCCTGCCAGGCGAGCGGCCGCCAGGTGCCGCCGGACAGCGCCGCGAAGGTCTCGGGGCCGAGCGGCCGGCCGGTGGCCGCCGAGGTGGCCGCCTCCAGCACGTAGGCGAAGACCCACCCCGCCACGTCCGTGTAGAAGGCCATGATGAGGACGGACGCGGCCAGCCCGGCCCAGCCGATGGCGGCCCACCCCGGCCGGCCGGGCACGACGCGGGCGTAGGCGCGGACCGCGTCGAGCCGCATGCGCCGTCCGATGACGTGCTCCACCGCCATGACCGGCAGCGCCACCAGCGCGACGGCGAGGAGGTAGGTGAGCACGAACGCCGCGCCGCCGTTCGAGCCGGTGAGGTAGGGGAACTTCCAGATGTTGCCGAGCCCCACCGCCGAGCCCACGGTGGCGGCGAAGGCGCCCAGGCTCGACCCAAATGCCTCGCGCGCGACGCCCGGCGGGGCGCTCGCACCGGGGGAGGCGGGTGCGGAAGGTGCGGCGGACGTGCCGGGAGGCGACATGGCGCGAACCTCTACCACGAGTGGCCCCCGGCGAGGGGCGACGTGCCACGCGAGGACCGTACGCTCCGGCGCGGTCGGGGCGCTCTGCACGCTGCTCGCCGCCGGCTGCGCCAGCCCGGAGCGGGCGCCGGGCCGCGGCGCGGTGCGGGTCACGGTCCCGGCCCTGGCCCGCGAGGTGGTGCGCGTCGTGGCCACCGTGACCGGGCCCGGGATCTCCGCGCCCATCCGCGCGGAGCTGGCCGTGGCGGGCGAGCCGCGCTCCGCCGCGGGCACGCTGTCCGTCCCCGCGGGCGCGGGCCGCACCCTCGTGCTCGAGGGGTTCCCGGCGCTGCCGCCCGACCCGGGCGCCGCGCCCGGCACGTACTGTGGGTCCGCGACGGTGGACGTGGCCCGGGGCGAGACCGCGTCCGTCACGGCGACGCTGCTGCCGGTGGTGGGCGACGTCCACGTGCCCCCCTCGTTCAGCCCGGCGCCGCTCGCGTTGCCCGAGCTGGCGCGCCTGCCGGGCTCCTGAGGCGCGGGGCGCCGCGCGCGGGTAAGCTCGCGGGAGCCCCGCCGCGAGGTGCGTCCGGATGAGGATCGATCACGTCGGCATCGAGGTCCGCGACCTGTACGCGGTCGAGCTCTTCTACCGCAAGGCGCTCGGGTTCGCGCCGCGCTACCGGCACGTGAGCCGCAACACGCCCGGCCTGCGCACCGTCTTCCTGGAGCGGGACGGCGTCGCGCTCGAGCTGCTGGAGCGGCCGCGCGGCGACGCCTTCCCCGGCGACCGGGCCGGCGCGCCGAACCACGTGTCGCTGGCGGTGGACGACGTGGACGCCGCGCACGCGCGGCTCGCGGCCATGGGGCTCCCGGCGGGCGCGCTCACGCCCCCGCGCGACACCGGCGACGGCTACCGGGAGATGTCGGTGCGCGACCCGGAGGGGAACGTCGTCGAGCTGTCGGCGCGGGTGCGACCCGAGCCGCGCCACCCGGTGCAGGCGGTGGTCTTCGACGTCGACGGGACGCTCCTCGACACCGAGGAGCCGTACCTGCGCGCCGACCAGGAGCTGCTGGCGCGGAGGGGTATCCCCTTCACGCGCGAGGACAAGCGGCGCTACGTGGGCGGCGGCAACCTCGACATGATGGCCGATCTGAAGGCGCGCTTCGGGCTGCCGGAGAGCCCGGAGGCGCTCGCCGCCGAGAAGAACGCGATCTACCTGGAGCTGGCGCGCGACGCGCGCGCGTTCCCGGAGATGGAGCGCTTCCTGCGCCGGGTGCGCGCCCGGGGGATCCCGGTCGCCGCCGCCTCCGGCTCGTCGCCGGCGGTGCTGCACGTCCTGCTGGAGGCGACCGGCCTCGCCGCCCTGCTCGACGCCATCGTCTCCGCCGAGGAGGTCCCGCGCGGCAAGCCGGCGCCGGACGTCTTCCTGGAGGCGGCGCGCCGCCTGGGCGCGCCGGCGCAGGCGTGCGTGGCGGTGGAGGACTCGCGCCCCGGGGTCGAGGCGGCGTGCCGCGCCTTCATGCGCTGCATCGCCGTGCCGTACCTCCTCGAGGACCCGCTGCCCGACGGCTTCCTCATGGCGGACCTGCTCTTCGAGCGGGGGATGAGCACGTTCGACGCGGACCGCGCCTGGGCGTGGCTCGAGCCGCTGCTGGCCGGGCGCGGCGGGCCGGGGGCGGCGGCGGCGCGCGGGGGCGCGCGCTAGCCGGCGGCGGCCCGGACCAGCTCGCGCACGGTGCGGCGCAGCTCGTCCGTCTCGAACGGCTTCTGCATGCTCGGGTTGCGGACCCGCTGCAGGAAGGCGGCGGTCGCCGGCGTGAACGCGCCGCCGGTGAGGAAGAGGACGCGCGCCGCCATCTCCGGCGACGCGGTGGCGAGCCGGGCGTGGAACTCCATCCCGTCCATCTCCGGCATCATCAGGTCGCAGACGACGAGGTCGAAGCGCTCGCCCGCCTCGAGCCGCCGCAGGGCGGCGCGCGAGCTGGTCTCGACCTCCACCCGGTGCTCCCGCGCCAGCAGCCGCCGGATGGCGTGGGCCACGCCCGGCTCGTCGTCGAGGACGAGCACGCGCCCGCCCGGCGCCGGCCGCTCGGGAGCGCGCTCCGCCGCGGGGACCGGCCCCGCGCCGTGCCGCGGCGGCAGGATCACCCGGAAGACGCTGCCGCGGCCGACCTCGCTCTCCACGTTGATCTCGCCGGTCATGGCCTCGACCAGCCGGCGGCAGATGGAGAGGCCGAGCCCCGTCCCGACGCCCACCGCCTTCGTGGTGAAGAACGGCTCGAAGATGCGCTCCAGGTTCTCCGGGGGAATGCCGATGCCGGTGTCGTGCACCTCGATCACGGCGTTCCCGCCGGCGTCGGTGCGCGTGACCACCCGGATCTCGTTGCGCTCCGCGGCGCCCTCGCGGACCGCGTGCGCGGCGTTGATGAGCAGGTTGAGCACGACCTGGCCGAGCCGGGAATCGTTGGCCTGGATGGCCGGGACCGGCCCGTACTCCTTCGCCAGCCGCGCGCGGTGGCGGATCTCGGTCGCCGCCATCTTGGCGGCGACGTCGACGACCTGCCGCACGTCCACCGGGCCCCGCGACTCCTCGTCGGCGCGGGCGAAGCCGTGCAGGTCGCGCACCGCCTGCCGGATGCGGACGCAGCCGTCTCGCATGTCGCGCAGCGCCGCCGCCACCTCCGCCACCTCCGCCGTCGGGCGCCGGCCCTCGCCGGCCGCGGGCGCGAGCTCCTCCTCGACGTACTCGAGCCCCGCCATGACGTAGGCGAGCGGGTTGTTGATCTCGTGCGCGACGCTCGCCGCCAGCGTGCCGATGGCGGCGAGACGGTCGGCGTGCATGAGCTGCGCGCTGAGCCGGGCCCGCTCGCCCCGCCCGCGCAGCGCGGCGATGCCGAAGGCGAGGTCGTCGGCGAGATCGCCGAGCAGCTTCAGCTCGTCGCCGTCGAAGCGCCCCACGTCGCCCGAGTAGATGGCGACCGCGCCGAGCGACTCCTCGCCGCAGCGGAGCGGCAGCGCCACGGCCGAGGCGTACCCGCGGCGCCTCGCCTCATCGCGCCACGGCAGGAAGGCGGGGTCCGAGGCGAAGTCCTTCACCACCGCCGCGCGCCCGGTGCGGACCGCGGTGCCGACCGGGCCGCGGCCGCGCTCCGTGTCCGCCCAGACCACGTCCACCTGCGCCAGGTAGCCGTCCTCGTGGCCGGCGTGCGCCACGGGCCGGACCGATCGCTCGCCGTCGTGGTCGACGTAGCCGACCCAGGCCATGCGGTAGCCGCCGACCTCGACGATGGTGCGGCACACCTCCCTCAGGAGCTCGTGCTCGTCCTCGGCGCGGACCACGGCGGCGTTGCACTGGCTCAGGGTGCGCAGCGCCCGCGCGTGCCGGCGCGCCGTCCGCTCGGCCCGGGAGCGCTGCTCCTCGGCCGCGGCGCGCAGGGCCTCGTTCTCGCGCGCCACGTGGGCGGTGGCCGAGAGCTCGTGGCCGAGGACGAGCGCGGCGATGACGCCGTTCGCGTGCTGCGCGGTGCCGTCGTCGGAGAGCGCCTGCTCGCCGAAGCTGCCGAAGCCGACCAGCGGGGCGCCGTTCAGCGCCGCCACCATGCGCGGGATCTCCTGGCGGGCGGCGTCGCCGAGGAGCCTGGTCCGGAGCGCACAGCAGCAGGCGAGCGCCACGGCCGGCCGCGCGATCGAGCCCCGCAGCATCGCCTTGCGCAGCGCCTCCGGCCCGGCGGTGGCGGTCGTGTCCTCGTCGGCCCGCAGCACGGTCAGCTCCGCGCCTGCCGCCACGGCGCGGGAGAGGCGCACGCCACCCTCGGCCGTGACGAAGCTCGCCACGCTGGGCGTGTGCTGCCCGAGGGCATCGCGCGATCCGAACAGCAGGCCGGTGGAGAGCGTGACGTGCACGCCCCGCAGCCGCGCCGGATCGACCCCGGCCAGCTCGGCGCAGCGCCGCGCCGCGGGCCGCCCGTCGAGCTCCAGCACCTCGTGGTCGCGCGCGGCGCCCACCAGCACGCGCTCCTCCCCGGCGCGCAGCCCGTGCGCCAGCGCGATACCGAACTGGAGCTGCGTCTCGAAGATGGCCACGGCCACGCCGTCCTCGAGCGCGCGGCCCTGCGCCAGGACGTGGTTCCGCTCCAGCTGCCAGTCGTCCCCGGCCGAGCCCCCGAAGACGGGCAGCCGCCCGAGGGACCGCCGCTTCAGGGCCTCGCTGATCTCGAACGCCATCGAGTCGGCGTGCCGCGTGTTGCCGGGCGAGAGGACGAGCGCGAAGGCGCTCGTCCCGCGCCGGGTCAGCTCGTGCCACGCGTCCAGCGTGCCGTCGAAGTAGGGCGCGATCTCGGGCGCGGCGAGCGCGTCGTCGAGCGCCGCCGACCAGCCGCGCGCCACGTTCGAGCCGGCGCCGACGCGGACCTTCAGCTAGGGCGAGGCGAGCGCCGCCACCACCACGCTGCCCTGGTGCTCGCCGTCGAGGACCTCGCCGGCGGTGCTGCAGCCGAGCACCGGCGTGTCACCGGCCACCGCCGCCACGCCCGAGAGCAGCGCGTCCGGGTCGTGCCGGGCCGAGGCGAACACCAGGAACGCGCTCGGGCGATGGAAGCGCAGCGCGGCGCACGCCTCGCGCGTCGCCTCGGCGCCGGCGGCGTACGCGGTCGGGCCGCCGCGAACGGCGCGCCCGACCTCGATGTTCGGGATCGTCGCCATGGAGTGCGCGCCCGGCGCTGGCCGGTGCGGGGCCGCCTCGCTGGAAGGCGCGTGCCACCCCGGGCGCGCCGCGCCGCGCGCCGTCCGGTGCGAGAAGCGCTCGCCGGGGCCCCGGATTTCCGCCGCGCCCCGGCCGGGGAGCGCGACCCGCCCTCCCGGTGCGGAACGACCCTGGGTCGTCCGCGATCGCGACCGCGGCGACTGGACTACTCTCCCCGGTGGCATGCCGCGCCAGCCCGGCCCCCGGAGCGCCGCACGCCGGCGTCCGCGCGCCGGCGTGCGCCTGCTCCTGCGCGGGCCCACCGCGGCCGATCGCGACGAGTTCCTCGCCCGGGTCCGCGACAGCCGGTCGCTGCACCGCCCGTGGGTGCACCCGCCCGCCACCGCCGCCGCCTACGCCACCTGGCTGCGGCGGGCCGGCCCGGAGTTCCTCCCGCTCCTCGCCTGCCGCCGCGGCGACGGCGCCCTCGTCGGCGTGGTCGCGCTCTCCGGGATCGCGCTCGGCAACTTCAGGAGCGCGTACCTCGAGTACTACGTGTTCCGCCCGTTCCAGCACCAGGGCTACATGACGGACGCGCTGCAGGAGACCTTGCGGCTCGCCTTCCGCCGCCTCGGGCTGCACCGGCTCGAGGCGAACGTGCAGCCCGGCAACGCCGCCTCCCTCCGGCTCGTGCGCCGCTGCGGCTTCCGGCGGGAGGGCTTCTCGCCGCGCTACCTCCTCGTCGGCGGGCGATGGCGCGACCACGAGCGCTGGGCGGTGCGCGCCGACCAGCACAGTCCGTGAATTGACCGCGCGAGCGCGCGCGACCGCGCCGCACCGTCGGACGGCCCGCGCGACCCGGCAGCCGTCGCGCGATTGCGGGACGGGCATCACCGACCCGCGGTGCACACAACACGCTTACCCCCGGGGCGGATGTGCCCCTGGCAGCAACGCCCCGAACCGCCGAGAGCACGACGCGCGCGAGACGACCCGCGCGGAGGCCGAGCCGCACGTGACCACGACGAGCACGACGACGACCCGCATGTGGCAGGCGCCCGCGATGGGGCGGTGGGTGCGCCCCGCCGCGCTGCTGTACGGCATGGCGGCGCTGGGCGCGCTGGCACTGGCACTGGCGGGGCACCTCCTGAGAGGGACCTTCCCCGAGGTGCTCCTCATCTTCCCCTTGGTGGTGACCGCGCTCGTGACGTTCCGGCTCGGCGCCGGCCCGGGCGTCGCGTTCGGGTTCGGCGTCGGCTTCGCCATCTGGTGGGTCGTCCTGCGCCCCTCGGAGTCCTTCGCGCTGTCGAACCACCTCCAGCTCGCCGACCTCGTCTTCTACGCGCTCGCCTCGCTCCTGCTCTCGGTCGCCATCGCGCTCGTGCAGCGCGGGCGCCAGCAGCTCGAGGCCGCGCGCGCCGACGCCGCCCGCACCCGCGACCGCCTGGCGCTCGCGCAGGAGATCGGCGGGATCGGCACCTTCGACGGGAACGTGCGCGAGGGGACCTACGCCTGGTCGCCGGAGCTCGAGGCGCTGCACGGCTTCGCCCCGGGGACGTTCCCCGGGACGTACGCCGCCTGGCGCGAGCGGCTCCACCCGGAGGACCGCGCCGGGCTCGACGGGCGGATCGGGCGCGCCGTGGAGACCGGCGCGTTCGAGGGCGAGTGGCGCATCGTGCGGCCGGACGGGACGGTGCGCTGGGTCTCGGCGCGCGGCCGGGTCTTCACCGACGGCGACGGCACGCCGCTGCGCTTCCTCGGGGTCAACATCGACATCACCGACATCCGGCGGGTCGAGCAGGCGCTCCGCGAGTCGGACCGGCGCAAGGACGAGTTCCTGGCCGTCCTCTCCCACGAGCTGCGCAACCCGCTCGCCCCGGTGCGCAACGCCGTGCACATCCTGCAGCACGCGTCCCCCGGAGGTCCGGCCGCGCGCGGCGCCGTCGAGGTCATCGGCCGCCAGGTCGACCACCTGGGACGGCTCGTCGACGACCTGCTCGACGTGACCCGCATCTCGCGCGGCAAGGTGCGGCTCCACCTGGAGCGGGTCGACCTCGCCGAGATCGTGCGCCGCACGCTCGAGGACCACCGCGCGCTCCTCGACGCGCGCGGGATCGGCCTCCAGGTGCAGGAGCTGGCGCCGGCGCCGGTCGACGGCGACGCCGTCCGCCTGGCGCAGGTGGTGGGCAACCTCGTGCAGAACAGCGCCAAGTTCACCGAGCGGGGCGGGCGCGTGACGGTGGCGGTGACCTGCGCCGGTGGCCGGGCGCGCCTGCGCGTCGCCGACAGCGGGATGGGCATCGCGCCGGAGATCCTGGGGCGCGTCTTCGAGCCGTTCACGCAGGACGATCGCAGCCTGCACCGGACGCGCGGCGGCCTCGGCCTGGGGCTGGCGCTGGTCCGGGGCTTCACCTCGCTGCACGGCGGCACGGTGCAGGCGCGCAGCGCCGGCGTGGGACACGGCGCCGAGTTCGTCGTGGACCTGCCCGCCGCCGCCCCGGGCGCGGCGCTGGCCGCCCCGGCGTCACGCGCCGGCGCACGCGCGGACGCGCGAAGCCGGCGCATCCTCCTCGTCGAGGACAACGTCGACGCGGCGGAGACGCTGCGCATCGCGCTCGAGATCGCGGGTCACGAGGTGGCCATCGCGCACGATGGCCGCAGCGGCGTGGAGAAGGCGCGCCTGCTCCGCCCCGACATCGTCCTCTGCGACATCGGCCTGCCGGAGATGGACGGGTACGCCGTGGCGGGCTCGCTGCGGGCCGATCCCGCGATGGGCGATACCGCGCTGGTGGCCCTGACCGGCTACGGCCTCGCCCGCGACCGTGCGCGCGCGCTCGACGCCGGGTTCGACC
>DASTGH010000387.1:0-2895 GCA_035719345.1 Anaeromyxobacteraceae bacterium | reverse complement strand
CTACAACCTCATCAAGTACCAGCGGTCGAACCAGAACACCTGCATCAACCAGAAGCCCATCGTGAAGCCGGGCGAGCGGGTGAAGAAGGGCGACGTCATCGGCGACGGGCCGGCCACCGAGATGGGCGAGCTGGCGCTCGGCCAGAACGTGGTCGTCGCCTTCATGCCGTGGCAGGGCTACAACTTCGAGGACTCCATCCTCCTCTCCGAGCGGCTGGTGAAGGAGGACATCTACACCTCGATTCACATCGAGGAGTTCGAGTGCATCGCGCGCGACACCAAGCTCGGCAAGGAGGAGATCACGCGCGACATCCCGAACGTCGGTGAGGAGGCCCTGAAGGACCTCGACGAGTCGGGCATCATCCGCATCGGCGCCGAGGTGAAGCCGGGCGACATCCTGGTCGGCAAGATCACGCCCAAGGGCGAGACCCAGCTCTCCCCCGAGGAGAAGCTGCTGCGCGCCATCTTCGGCGAGAAGGCGGGCGACGTCCGCGACAGCTCGCTGCGCGTCCCGCCCGGCGTGCAGGGCACGGTCATCAACGCCAAGGTCTTCTCGCGCAAGGGCGTCGACAAGGACGAGCGCGCCAAGGCCATCGAGGAGATGGAGGAGGCGAAGCTCCTCAAGGACCAGAACGACGAGATCCGCATCATCCAGGACTCGGCGTACGGCAAGATCCGGCGGATGCTCCTCGGCAAGGAGGTCTCCGGCCGGCTGGTCGACGACTCCGGCAACCAGCTCCTCAAGAAGGGCGACGTCCTCGACGACGCCCTGCTCGACAACGTCCCGCAGCGCTACTGGGGCGAGATCGCGGCGCCTTCCGACGTCCAGGACAAGGTCCGCAAGGTCATCCAGAACTTCGAGGAGCAGCGCGAGCTCATCAAGCTCCTCTTCGGCGAGAAGATCGGGCGCCTGAAGAAGGGCGACGAGCTGCCGCCGGGCGTCATCAAGATGGTGAAGGTGTACGTCGCCATCAAGCGCAAGCTGGCCGTCGGCGACAAGATGGCCGGCCGCCACGGCAACAAGGGCGTCGTCTCGCGCGTGCTGCCCGAGGAGGACCTGCCCTACCTCGAGGACGGCACGCCGGTCGACATCGTCCTCAACCCGCTGGGCGTGCCCTCGCGCATGAACGTGGGCCAGATCCTGGAGACGCACCTGGGCTGGGCCGCGCTCAACGTGGGCAAGCGCGTCGAGGACATGCTGGAGCGCAAGTTCGGGCCGGAGCAGATCCGCAAGGGCCTGAAGAAGGTGTTCCAGTCGGACGACCCGCGCACCGAGGCGATGGCGAAGCTCGTCGACGACGTGCCCGACAAGGAGCTGCCCACGCTGGCGCAGAAGTTCCTGCGCGGCGTGCACGTGGCCACGCCCGTGTTCGACGGCGCGCACGAGGAGGAGATGAACGCGCTCCTCCAGGCCGGCGACTGCACCATGCAGTCGGTGCTCTTCGACGGCCGCACCGGCGAGCCCTACGACCAGGACGTCACCGTCGGCGTCATGTACTTCCTGAAGCTGCACCACCTCGTGGACGAGAAGATCCACGCCCGCAGCATCGGCCCGTACTCGCTCGTCACCCAGCAGCCGCTCGGTGGCAAGGCCCAGTTCGGCGGCCAGCGCCTGGGGGAGATGGAGGTGTGGGCGATGGAGGCCTACGGCGCCGCGTACTCGCTGCAGGAGTTCCTCACGGTCAAGTCGGACGACGTGGTGGGCCGCACCCGCATGTACGAGGCCATCGTCAAGGGCGAGAACACGCTCGAGTCGGGGCTGCCCGAGTCGTTCAACGTGCTCATCAAGGAGATGCAGAGCCTGGCGCTCGACGTGGAGCTGCTGGAGTCGCCCGAGGCGCAGAAGGAGCGCGAGCTGCAGGAGGCCGCCGCGGCCGCCGGGGATCCGCTGGCGCCGCGCCCGGAGAAGAAGGCCGGGTAAAGAGGCTCCAGGCTCCGGGCTTCAGTCTACGGGGGCCTGGAGTCACCGCAGCCTGCAGCCTGTAGCCCTAAGCCTGAAGCCTGTCTCTGTAGCCCGAAGCCCGTAGCCCAGATTCCGAGGGAGCCACAGTGAAGGACATCTTCAATTTCTTCGAGAAGCCGAAGGATCCGCTCTCGTTCTCCGCCATGCGCATCTCGCTGGCGAGCCCGGAGAAGATCCGGCAGTGGTCGCACGGCGAGGTGAAGAAGCCGGAGACGATCAACTACCGGACCTTCAAGCCGGAGCGCGACGGCCTCTTCTGCGCGAAGATCTTCGGTCCGGTGAAGGACTACGAGTGCAACTGCGGCAAGTACAAGCGCATGAAGCACCGCGGGGTCGTCTGCGAGAAGTGCGGCGTCGAGGTCATCCAGTCGAAGGTGCGGCGCGAGCGGCTCGGCCACATCACGCTGGCCACGCCCGTCGCCCATATCTGGTTCCTCAAGTCGCTGCCGAGCCGCATCGGCAACCTGCTCGACATCACGCTCAAGGACCTGGAGAAGGTCCTTTACTGTGAGTCGTACATCGTCATCGACCCGAAGGAGACGACGCTGGTCCGGGGCGAGCTCCTCTCCGAAGAGCGGCACATGAAGCTCCAGGAGGAGCTGGGCGAGGAGGCCTACCTCGCCGGCATGGGCGGCGAGGCCGTCCTGCAGCTGCTCAAGGCCATCGACATCCCGGCGCTCTCGGAGCAGCTGCGCGCCGAGATGAAGGAGGCGACCAGCGACGCCAAGCGGAAGAAGATCGCGAAGCGGCTGAAGGTGGTCGACGCCTTCCGCGAGTCGACCAACAAGCCGGACTGGATGATGCTCGAGGTCATCCCGGTCATCCCGCCCGACCTGCGCCCGCTCGTCCCGCTCGACGGCGGCCGGTTCGCCACCTCCGACCTCAACGACCTCTACCGCCGCGTCATCAACCGCAACAACCGCCTGAAGCGG
>DASTGH010000386.1:0-9032 GCA_035719345.1 Anaeromyxobacteraceae bacterium | reverse complement strand
GTTCGGCCGCCAGGTCGGCGCGGAGCTCGTCGCCCGCGTGGAGCTGGATGTTCGCGTCCACGGGCGGGTGGCCCTGAATTGCCACCCCCTTCGCGGTCACCGACAGATCGCCGCGGGGAGCGGTGGCCGAGAGCGTTGCGTGCGCCCGCGCGGCCACCGTACCGTCCAGCGGCTGCGTGCTCATCCCTGCGTCGGACAGGAGCCGCAGGGGGAGGTCGCGGATGTCCGCCTCGAGACCGAACTCGGCCGCCTCCAGCGCTGCCCCGGTGGGACGCTCGCGGAGGAGGTGCCCGAGCGTGAACGGGCTCCTCACCTCGACGAAGCTCTTCCTCCCCTGCAGCGCCAGGTCGGCGCGCGCCCGGAGCCGGCCCGCGTCCGCGCTCTCCACGGTGAGGTCGACGTCGGAGGGCGGGAGCTGCTTCGCCCGGAGCCGGCGGCCCGCGAGCGCGACGCGGAGGCGCGGGTCGTCGGCCGTGCCCCGGAGCGAGACCCTCGCCGAGACCAGTCCGGAGACAGGCAGCTCGACACCGACCTCCCGGAGCGACTCGTCCAGGCGCAGCTCGGGGACCTCGAGCTCCACCTTGACCGGCGCGCGCCGACCCTGCTCCAGCGCCTTCACCGGCACGTCGAAGCTGCCGCTCAGCGCGACGCCCGCGCCGTTCGCGGTGACCGTTCCCGTGGCCACGTCCCGGGCGTAGCCCGCGTCGAGCCGGAATCGGAGATCGCGGTACCGCTTGAACCGTCCCTGGCGCAGGTCGACGTGGGCGCTCACGTCCGGCTTCGAGCTCTGTCCCGCCATGCGCACCTGGACGTCCAGAACCCCGCCCAGTCCGAGCGCAGGATCGACGAACGCCCTCGGCAGCTTCCCGAGGTCGAGGGAGCGGATCTCGAGCGCCGCATCGAGCCGCGTCCGGCGCTTCGCCACCCTGGCCGAGATGACCTGGTCGCCCGCCCGCAGCGTGAACGGCGAGATCGCCAGGACGCCCGGGCGCGACTCGATCCGGACCGGTGCCTCGAGGCTCCAGCTCGCCTCCGGGTATCGCAGCGTCAGCGCGCGCAGCGTCCCGCCGTGTCCATCCGGCGAGAGCGTGGCGCGCGCGCCGAGGCTCAGCTCCGCGTACCCGTGCACCGCCGCGTCGAGCGTGAGATCCTCGCCCTCGCCGCCCACCGCGAGCCGCACCTCACGGAAGATCTTGCCGGGTGCGAGCGCCAGCTTCCTCGCCCCGAGGCGCACTTCCATTCCGCGCGGGGATTTCACGTCGGGTACATGGACATGCAGCGTCGCGCCGTCCACCCGCGCCTGCTGGTACGTGAGGACCGGAAAGCTGCCGTTCACCCCCACCGAAGGCGCCTCGGCCGATCCGCTCACGGCGAACGCCAGCTGCCCCTGCCCCTTCGCGGACATGCCCTTCGGGCCGAGGAGCTTGCCGATGGTGCGGCTGAACGCGTCGAGGTCGCTCGCCACGAGCTTCCCCGCGAACGAGAGCCGCTCGATGCGGCCCTTCCCGCGCGCCTCGATCCGCACGCCCGGGACGCTCACGAGGAGGTCGCGGAGCTGCACCTCGCCACCGGCGGCGCTCGCCAGCACGTGCACCGGGCCCATCGTCTCGTCCGCCATCGGCGAGGGAGGCACCGTGAGCTCGAGCCGGCCCACGGCGGCGTCGAGGGAGGTCCCTCCGCCGGACCCGAGGAGCGTGAGCCCGACGTCGGACGGGGGACCGCCGTCGGTGAGCTCGCTCAGGTCCACGTGCCGGACCGCCACCCTCACGGCCTGTGCGCGTCGGGACGCGAGATCGAACGTGCCCTCCACGCGCGCGGACGCCGAGCCCGCCTTCGCCTGCAGGTGGAGCGAGAGATCGTCGCCGCTGCGCTTCGCCTCCGCCGACAGCGCCGCGGGTGCGCGGAGCGGGTAACCCGGCGCGAAGGCCCGGGCGACCGCGGGTGGGACCACGAGCGACTCGATGCGCGCCTCGACGTGGCGCTCGTCGTCCAGATGCGCGCTGGCGACGAGCTCCGCCGATCCGAGATCGAGCGCGACCCGAGCCTCCTTGCGCTCTCCCGCGCCTGTTGCGTCGACGCGCAGGTGAAAGGGCGTGTGGAGGGGCGCGGCGAGCTGCGCGGTGATGTCGAGCCGCGCGCCGAGCGTGGCTCCCACCTGGTTCGCCGAGCCGGCGGCCGTGAGCTCGTCGAGGTGGACGTGGCGCGTGCCGTCGGTGGAGCGCTGGACGACGTCGATGATTCCGCCGGCGATCTCGAGATCGTCCAGGAGCAACCCGAAGCCGCTACCCTCGCCCCGCGTCTCGCGCTCGGGCGCGGGAGTCCGGTCGCGCGGGGCGATGGCGCGCTGGAGGTTGCTCCCCTCCTCGTCCAGCTGGAGGTGGATCTCGGGCGCGCTCAGCCGGACGAGGGCGACCTCGATGCGCCGCCGGAGGAGCGGCACGAGCCGAACTCGCACCTCGAGAGCGGATACCCTGGCGACGAGGTCGCCGTCCGGATCGCGGAGCTCCACGTCCCTCAGCGCGAGATGCGGCCCGTGAAGGGAGAGCGCTCTCACCGAGAGAGCGCCCTCGATGGCCGCGTTCGCCTTCTCCACCACCAGCGCGCGGAGCCTCTCTCCTCCGGACGGCGTGGCGAGGTAGGTCAGCGCCCCCACGGCCACCACGAGCACGGCGCCCAGGAGCGACAGCGCGACGATCGCGAGCCGCTTCGGCCACCTGTACAGGCGGCGACTCCGGCGCGAAGCTCCGCTCGATGTGGTCGAGGGCACGGTCTCCTCCCCGGGGCCTCCCGCCTCCCGGAACAGGCTCCCCCCAAGGTAAGCGCGCCCGCGCGCGCAGGGACCCGTGCGGTCCCCCTGCCTGCTCGGCCGTCCACCGAGCGGTCCATCGCAGCTCGAGATGCTCGCCTCAGAACGCCTCGCCGATCGAGATGTGCAGGACGCACGGGCCTTCCGGCGCGCCGGCCGCCGGCCCGCTGCTGCTCCCGAGCCCGAAGCAGCTCGACCGCGTCGGGTAGCTGAGCGAGGCGCCCGGCTGCTGGAACACCTGGAGGGGAGGGCCGACGTCCAGGCGATAGCCGAGATCGACCCGGATCGGCCCGATCGGAGTTCGATAGCGGACGCCGACGCCCAGCGCGACGAACACCTCGTCGAGAAAGCGCGTCCTGCCGAGCCGCTCGGCGGTGACGAACCCCGTGTCGAGGAAGGTGGCCAGGACGAAGTTGCCGGTCACGTTGTAGCGGACCTCGAACGAGAGCTCGAAGAGCCCGTCTCCTCCCACGGGCACGGTGTAGCCTTCCGTCGACGAGCCGGACACGGGCTGCACCACCTGCGGCGCGAGCCTCCGCGTGTTGAAGCCGCGCATCTCGTTCCCGCCGGAGTAGAACCGCGACACGATGGGGCTCGAGGTGTCGTCTCCGTTGAAGGGGATGAGCGTGCCCATCTTCAGCCGGGCGGCGAAGGTCAGCCTGTCGTCCTCGAGGAAGGAGACGTAGCCGCGAACGTCGGGGATGACCCGGAAGTATCCGAAGCTCCCGCCCAGGATGCCGCCACCCTCCTGCAACGACAGCGAGAGGTAGTAGCCGCGGCGAGGATCCTGGCGGTCGTCCCGCCAATCCCATTCGACGATCTGCTCCGCATAGGAGAGGACGCAATCCGTGGGACATCCGAAGAGCAGCGTCGGGGCGGTACCGCCGAGCTGCGCGGTCCCGGACTCGAGGTGGTACCACTCGAGGTTGTAGGAGGGCGTGATGGAGAGGTGGTTCGTCGGCGTGTAGACCACGCCGAGCTTCGCGCGTGTGCCGTAGTAGCTGTAGGCGGGCTCGATCCCGCGCTCGAAGCCGAGCCTCGTGTCCAGCTTGAGATCGCGGAAGAAGAACCTCGGCTGCTCGAGCTGCGCGCTGAGGCTCCCCACCACCCCTGACTTCGCGCCCGAGGCGCTCGACGCATAGAAGGTGGGAATCCACGCGTAGCCCGCCCTGGCATTGAGAGTCAGCTTGCGGAGGCCGCCGATGAAGTCGCGGTCGACGTAGCTCGCGGTGGCGCCGAACTCCTGGCGGGTCTGATCCACGGAGATGCCGCCGCCCACGCCGACCGTGTGGAATCGCGACTCCTGGGCGTCCACCTGCAACGGTACGGTGAGCGTGGACGGCTCGGGCTCTCCGGGCTTCACCTTCACCGCTCCGAAGACGTCCATCTTGAAGACGCGCGCCTCCGCCTCGCGTTGCGCCTTCAACGAGTACCAGTCACCTGGCTTCGCCTCGGCTGCGGCTTGCTCCATGATTCGCCATGCCGGCACGCGAGAAGGCGTGTACGGTTTGACGGACAAGGAGCCGAACCGGTATCGCGGGCCATGGTCGATGCTGACCGTGACATCGGCCGAGCGCGTGTCGAGGCCCACCTTGACCTCGCCCTGCACCGTGGCTGCTGCGTAGCCCTCCTCAAGGAGCGTGTGGAGGAGCTTCTCCTTGAGCCCATTCCAGCGCTCCACGATGAAGACGTGGCCGACCTCGAGGTTCACCTCGGACAGCAGGCGGGTCCGGTCCGCCTCCGGCAGGTCGTCCATCCCCCCGATCACGACGGAGGTGATGTGGGTCGGCTCACCCTCCTCGATGGTCGCGACCGCATCCACCTCGTCCGGACCGTGGGGCTTCACCTCCGCCCCGGTCACCTTGGCCTGGTAGAAGCCCTGGGCGCGATAGAACTTCTCGATGCGGCGCAGGTCGGTGTTCCACGCGTCCTCGTCGAAGTACTGCCTCCGCGAGAACGGCACCCAGCTGTTCTCGGCGGTGACGAGGTGCTTCTTGACGTCTCCCTCCTTCACGCGGTGCGCACCTTCGATGCGAACCGAGTGGACCTGGCGTGCATCTCGCCGCTCGCCGGTCGCGCAAGCCGAAGCCAGGGCGAGCGTCGCCGCGCAGAGCGTTCGGCGTCCTCGAGGCACTGCACACTCCTAGGTCAGGACGACCCGTTGGCAAGCCGTCGCAGCGCCTCCGCCGTCTCCCACGGAGTACCTCCATCGCACGCCTTCCGAGGGCTTGCGCGCTGCACCCGCTCGGAAGCAAACTCGCGCTGCCTCAGATCGCTTGCCTCGCGTCCTTGACACCTTCATGGCTCCGGTACCTCGTGAGGCGGGGTGTGTCACCCACCTTGAACGAGCAGCGACCAGGCTCACGCTGCTGTCGGCGGTTCCCTGGGCAGACGGACGAAGAACGTGGTGCCCTCGGCGGCCGTCGAGTGGACATCCACCGTTCCGCCGTGGGCGCGCACGACGTGGTCCACGATGTAGAGGCCGAGCCCGACTCCTGCGATACCGCCGACGCCGCCTGTCCTCTTCGCCTGTCGGAGGGGCTCGAAAATATGCGGCATAAGCGCTGGATCGATGGGCGGCCCGGCGTTGTGGACTTCCAGGCGAACCCAGCGCTCTCCCCCGAGCGTTCTGATGGTGACGGGCTGTGCGGGCGAGCCGTACTTGAAGGCGTTCGACAAGAGATTGTCGATCACCTGCGCGAGGCGCGCTCGATCCCAGAGTCCTTCCCCATCGCCGCCCTGCTCGAATCGCAATTCTCTGCCCGGGTACGAAGCGCGCGTGGTCTCTCCCACTTCTCGCGCGAGGACGTGCAAGTCCAGGAGCGCCACGGAGATGGGAATCCCGCCTGCTGCGCGTGCCCTCGTGAAGTCGAGGAGGTCGCGGATGAGCGCTTCCGCTCGATCCGTTGCCGCCTTGATGCGTGTGACCGTCTTCAGGGTCGCCGAGTCGAGTGTCTCGGCGCGACCGCCCAATAGAGTGTTTGCTGACAGCGAGATGGTGTGGAGCGGGCTCCTCAGATCGTGGCTCACGATCCCAATGAGCTGCTGCTCGAGGAACGAACGGTCCTTGTCGCTCGTGACGTCGCGTCCGACCGCATAGAGCACGTCGGCGCCAGGGAGCGCCGATGCGTTCACAGACACCCAGAGTACCCGGCCACTGGCACGGAGAACGCGGAACTCGAAACGGTACGAGGGATGGCCCTGGAGTACCCGAGCCGCCTCTTCCATCACCTTCGCGCGGTCATCGGGGTGGATGAACTCTCTGTACGGGCGCGAAAGGACCTCCTGTTCCGAGCGGCCGAGGACCGTGAGGAAGGCGGGGTTGATACGCTTCAGGTATCCGTCGGCCCCAACAACGGCGAGGATGTCGGGCGCGATGGAGAAGAACTGAGACAACTCCGCCCCGATCTTCGCCTGCGTCTGCTGGGCTTGTCGCTCCTTCGCAAGGATCTGGTGCTGGACGATGATCGCGGTAGCTCGCTGCGCCATCGCGCGCACGAGTTGCCTGTCGTCGTCCGAGAAGTCGCAGGCGGTCACCGACCCGATGCACGCCACCCCGACGACGTTGCTGTCCTGTATCAGCGGCACGCCATACAGTGCGTGTACCCGGGTGTTCTTGAATCCTTGGGGGATGACGGCAGGGTCGTTCGCGGCATCGTGCGTCAAGCGCGGCGCGCTGTCAGCGGCGATACCCCCCGCGAATCCCTCGCCGATGCGCAGCATGAACCCACGTATGTCGTCGGCCCCGACACCGGCAGCGGAGTGGACGCGAAGCGTGTCGTCGCCTTCCTTCAGGTAGATGAACGTGCAGTCAACCGCCTCGGTTGTCTCCAGGAGCACGTTCTGGAGGCGATTCAAGAAGGAATCGAGTTCAGCAGCGCCCAGACCTGCCGCGGATACGCGGTCGAGAGATGAGAGGGTCCTTTGCTTGGCGGCCGCGTAACCGTCCACTGAGAGAGCCAGCACGTCATCCATGGCGTCATTGAAGCGCTGCACCTCCGCGAGCACCGTCCCCGAGTCTCGCCCCTCGGTGTGTATGCGCCAGAGTTCAAGGGTGGTGCGCCGCAGGAGCGCCAGCTCGGCTGCGGCTGCGCGCAGATCGAAACCCCGATCCAGGCGGTCGAGCGCGTGCAACTCGGGTGTGTGAGCGAGCGAGGCGCGGCCACCTTCATGGACTGTCCGCACGACGTCGCCGATGCGCTCCAGGAGGTCCGGGATGTGATCGCGCAGCGCGGGGCCGGCCAGCCCTTGGGCGACAGGCCACTCTCGGACCGTCCGCTCCCACGCAGTGATGATCTCGTCGGCGTGCTGCTGGAGGAAGTCACAGAGCCGGAGTTGCTCAATGGCTCCTTCCGTTCTCACTTGAAAATGGTACGAATCGTTGCGGAGTGCCGCTCGGTTGCGCGCGTGGACTGAGGGCGCTCGCACGTTCCTCGCCTCGTTTCTGCACTTCCCGGTGCCGGCGGTTCGCCCTTCCGCCGCGCGAGCTGAGGCCAGTGCGCCCACCGGGGGAGACTCGGCGCCTCGTCCCACTCGGGGCGGCGGATTTCGCAGCGGCAATTGCCTCCTGTATCGTTTCAACTTGGGCCCCCGCGCATGTCGGCGCTCACGCGAACGCGCAAGGAGATCGAGAAGGCCTGGCACGCGTTCGTCAGCGACGGACGCTCGCTCGGCGCGGTGCGCCCCCAGATCCGAAGCTCATGGCAACGAGTCCGTGCCAGCGGGCGCGTCGATGCTCGGCTTCAGGAGTGCCCGCCCGCGGCGCGCGCGGACGACGCCCTGGCGCGCGCCGCCGCGGATGGGACACTCGAGGTAGCTTCACAGATCGTGACGCGGTTTGCTGACCTGATGGGGGCCGGTGGTCACGTCGTCTCGTACTTTGATGCGGACGGAGTGATGCTCGCGCTGGCGGGTAACGACCGGACGCGCAGCCGTCTCGCGGATATCAACTTCGCTCCGGGCGCCTGCTGGGCCGAGGAGGCGGTGGGGACCAACGGCCCAGGGACGGCGCTCGTCGAAGGGAGCCCCGTCGAGGTGTTCGCAGCGGAGCACTTCGTCGAGGCATGGCAGCCCTGGACGTGCGCCAGCGTGCCCGTGCACTGCGGCGGGCGGGTCATCGGCGTGGTGGACATCACCTCGCCGTGGAGGGCCTGGGAGCCCTCCCTGGCCGCGATCGCGCAGGCGCTGGCCGAAGCGATCGACTCGCGCCTCGAAACGGAGGGCGCGAGAGCGCAGAGCGCGACTCTGATGCAGGTGGCGCGAGAGGCGCTGCGCGCGCGCGATGACTTCCTCGCCGCGGCGTCGCACGAGTTAAGGACTCCGCTCACGCCCCTGCGGTTCAAGGTCCAGAGCCTGCAGCGGGTCCTCGAACGTACGGAGGACCCGCTTCCCGCAGGCCAGCTCGAGCGGGAGCTCCGCGGAATCGACGCACACGTGGACAGGTTGGTGGGCGTGATCGACCGCCTCCTCGAGGCGGCGCGCGCCGTCCGCGACCCGCTCCGGCCCACCCGCGAGACCTTCGACCTCGGCGGAGCCGTGCGCGTGCTCGTGGAGCGACGCCGACGCGAGCTCGCGCGCCGCGGGTGCGAGATCACCGTGGCGGCCGGTGAGGTGGTCGGGCGCTGGGATCCGGTGCTGCTCGAGCAGGCCTTCGACCATCTTCTCGTGAACGCGATCCAGTACGCGCCGGGTCGGATCGACGTCGTGGTGGAAGCGGATCGTGCCTGCGCGCGGGTGCTGGTGCGCGATCACGGCCCCGGGATCCCGCCTGATGACCGGGAGCGTATCTTTCATCCATACCAGCGGGCCGTCTCGTGCACCCACTCGCCGGGGCTCGGCCTCGGACTGCACGTCGTCCGGCGGATCGCGGACGCGCACGGGGGCGTGGCTCGCGTCGAGGGCACCCTCGGCAAGGGCAGCACCTTCGTCCTGGAACTGCCGCTGGAGGAGACGGACTCCACGACGGCCAGCCGGCCCTCGTTCGCGACGTGACGGGAGCCTCGCGGGCTCGCGCTTGGCGGCGGTCGAGCGCCGCGCACCGGCACGTGTCAGCGTGAAGGTTCTCCTGCCACCTCCACCCGTCGCGTCGCACTGCCAGCAGCACGGCGACAACTTCACCCGGGAGATCCTGCCGGCAGACGGGAGGCCCCGCGGGTCGGACGACCGCGAGTAGTCGCGGCGCGGTCCACCGGGAGGCAGGTCGAGCGGGGCCGCTCGACCTCTCCTC
>DASTGH010000385.1:0-4192 GCA_035719345.1 Anaeromyxobacteraceae bacterium | reverse complement strand
CCGCTATTGGGCTGCCACACCGGCTACAACGCCACCCCCGGCTCCACGAACGGCACGGTCAACCTCGCCAACCACGTCAACGGCAAGGTGGACGTCACGGGCGGCGGCGAGTCCGCCGGCGGCACGAACTGCGGCGGCTGCCACGGCACCATCTTCAACATGATGCTGGCGAGCGGCGGCAAGACGACCCGCCACACCATCACCACCGACGTGCCGACCGACACCGGCGGCAGCTGGACGGGCAACCTCAAGACGGCCGCGCCCTACTCCGCCGCCTCGTGCGTCAACATGTGCCACGGCGACCACCCGCACGCGGTCACCCCCGGCGGCACGCACGAGAACAACGTCTACAACGACGCCAACGCGCGCTCGACCACCTCGAGCACGACGACGCGCTCCAAGACGGACTTCGACGCGGCCCAGACGAACGGCGGCCTGTGCACCTCGTGCCACGCGAACGCGGTGGACGCGAACCACCCGGCCGTGTCGAAGGCCATGTTCTCGGGCACCGCGCACGACTACGCCTCCAACACGGTCGGCACGGCGACGTACGCCTGGAGCTACACGCTCCACGACAACGGCGTGTTCGCCCGCAACTGCACGAAGTGCCACGCGTCGCCGACCGAGGGCCAGACGCCGGGCGCGAGCGCGAACGGCTCGGGTACGGTCGGTCCGCACGCCAGCGACTTCGGCTCGCTGCTCGCCGGGCAGACGAACCCGGGCGCCACGCCGGCCAGCCTCGTCTGCTTCAACTGCCACGGCAACGGCACCGTCGGGAAGAACATGTCGGGCAACGACATCGCCACCCAGGCGGCGAAGGCGCAGGGCCACGGCCAGCTCATCCAGTCGTCGACCGTCCACAGCACCTCGACCGAGGACGCGACCACCTGGAACAGCGGGCGCTACTCGGGCGCGAACCGGCACGTGAACTGCCTCGACTGCCACGACACGCACCAGGCCGGGAAGACGAACCACACCATCGGCCCGAACGACGGGAACATCACGGCGTCGAGCCCGCTCAACGGCGTCTCGGGCGTGAAGTTCTCGGCGACGCTGCCCGCGGTCTTCGGCACGACCGCCGCCGCCAACCTCCAGGTCGTCAGCCCGGCCACGGTCGAGTACCAGGTCTGCTTCAAGTGCCACACCTCCTGGGCCTTCGGCGCGACGCCTCCGACCGGCGACTCCGGAATGGCGGAGACCGACCTCGCCCAGGAGTTCAACCCGAACAACAAGTCGGCCCACCCGGTGGTGGTGACGCTCAACAACCTCACCGGCTCGACGGCGCCGAAGGCGCTCGCCACCGCGCAGCTGCTCGCGCCCTGGAACACGAGCGTGGGCGCGCAGACCATGACCTGCACCGACTGCCACAACACGGACGCGGCCGCCCCGGCGGCGCAGGGTCCGCACGGGTCGGCGATCAAGTTCATGCTGCGCGGCACGAACAAGGCGTGGCCGTACACGACGGCCGCGGGCAACGGCGGGACGACCGGGACGCTGTTCAAGCTCTCGAATTCCGAGACGGGCCTCGGCACGGACAACGGCCTCTTCTGCCGCAACTGCCACCCGCAGCCGAACAGCGCGGGTTCGAACTCGCTGCACCGCAACTCGAACCTGAACGGCGGCCAGCACGGCGGGAACGCCAACATCCCGGCGTGCGCCAACTGCCACATCCGCGTCCCGCACGGCGGCAAGATCAGCCGGCTCTGGGTCACGACCAACGCGCCGGCGCGCTACCGGACCGGCACGCCCGACTTCGCGCAGATGACGAAGAACGCGTCGAAGGACGGGTACAGCACGAGCAGCTTCCCCTCGGGCTTCAAGTCGTCGTGCAGCGAGCACTCCAGCGGGACCGGCAGCGAGGCCTGGTGACCCCAGGGGCGGGGGGATCGTAGGACGAAGGGCCGCCTCCGGGCGGCCCTTCTTGTTCGCCCGGAGCCGTCAGGCGCCGTAGCGGGCGGCGTCGGGGAAGCGCTCGATCATCTGGGCGCCGCTCGCCACCAGCTTCTCGCCCGCCTCGGACAGCTTCTCCAGGGACTCGAAGCCGAAGCGCTGCACGTCGCGCAGGATCCTGTTCACGACCACGAGCCGTCCGGCGAGCAGGACGACGCGCCCGAACCCCTCGTGGTGCATCTTCAGCATCGTCGTGCAGACCACGCCGGTGCGCGCCTCGATGGCGAGCCCGACGGCGTTGTAGAAGAGCTCGATCCGCCAGAAGACCTCGGGGTCGACGTCGTCCGGCACCGGGACGTCGCGCCGCCGCTCCCGCGCGAAGACGAGCGGGCGCAGGAGCTCGCCGTCCGTCTTCCCGTCCCACGCGCCCTCCTGGCCGTGCGCCCGGAACTGCCGCACCAGCTCGCGGAGGAACGACCCCTCGCCCGGGGTGAGCCGCCAGACGTCGCCGATCATGGACCGCCTCCTTCGGGAGCGGGACCGGCCGTCCGCGTTGCACTGCGCGTTCCATCACGAAGAACGCGCCGCGCCCCGGCGCTTTCCGGAGCGCGGCGGAGCTGGCCGCCCGGAACGGCGGCGCCCGGGTGAACGAAGCCCGGGCATGGCAGTCCGTCGTGACGCGCTACGGCATGACGCCGCCCATCGACTGGCGGTGGGCGTCGCTGTCCTCGTCGTGGATGAGCCCGAGCACGCGCTCCTCCATCTCCCGGGTGCGCGTCATGCCGTGTGCCTGCTCGGCGTGCCGGAACGCCTGGTCGAGCACCTGGCGGTCGCTCGCCCCGCGGGCCACGAAGTCGCAGGACTGGCCCGCGTCCCTGCAGTGGAAGTCCCTCATCGCTGGCTCCCTCCCGTCCCCAAGCTAGGCACGCTCCGGCCGCGGGTCGCCTCGCGCCGCTCGGCCAGCGCGCGGTCGAGATCACCGGCGAAGGAGCGCACGATCTCGGCGAGGCCGTCGTTCCAGGCGGCGACCACCGCGCCGGCGGTGCGGCGCGGCAGCGGGCGGCGGCTCTCGTAGATGCGGTCGAGGATGGGGGCCCCGCCGCCGGCGGCCGGCCGCACGCGGAACTGCAGCACGACCACGCCCGCGGGCGCGTCGGGCCGGCTGAAGTCGCCGGTGAGGTCGAGCGCGTGCACGTCCACGAGAAAGTCCGCGGGCACCGCGCTGCCGGCCTCGACCACGCTCCGCGCCACGCCCGCGCCGCGCAGGTGTCCCTCCACCGCCTGCGTCAGGACCTCGCCCGGCGGCGCGGCCAGGACGGCATAGGGGTCGCGCTCCAGCCGGTGCCCCTCGAGCCGGTAGAGGAGCTCGGGGTCGTCCAGCCCGGCGGCGACCTCCACCGGGCGGACCTCGAGCACCGGCGCCGAGGGATCGTCGACCGTCCGCGCCTGCGCCGGTGCGTCGATGGAGTACGTCTTCGGCACGAACGCCGGCCGCGACAGGCATCCGGCGCCGGCGAGGAGCGCGGCGGCGGCAGCGGCTGCGGCCCCGGCCTTCACGGCTCGCCCTCCACCGCGGTGGCGGGCGGCGGCTGCTTCCCGAAGAGGAAGCCCGACGGGTAGCGGCGGAGCTGCTGCGCCGCGGCCTCGAGCCCCTGCGCCGCCTGCCGGGCCCCGGCGACGGCGGCGTTCACCTCGCGCACGTCCACGCCCTCCCAGCGCTCGGCGAGGTGCTGCACCCGCTCGCTCGACGCGCGAAGGCTGGCGAGGAGCTGGCGCGTCTCCGCCGACACCGCCTCGAGCCGCATGCCGTCGAGCGTCCGCCGCGCGTCGGAGGCGAGCCCGCGCACGTCGCGCGCCGCGCCGGCCAGCTCGCCCGAGACCCGGCCCGCCTGCAGCCGCTCCAGCTGGGCGAAGGCGCGCTCCGCGGCGTCGAGCGCGCGCTCCACGCGCTCCTGGATCCGCGCCAGGTCGACGTTCCCGAGCTGGTTCGCGATCCGCTCCGCCGAGGCGAGCAGGGTGCTGAGCTGCCCGGGCGTCGCCGGGATGACCGGGTACTTCGGCTTCCAGGTGTACGGGACGGGCGGGACCGCGCCCGGGCGATCGATGACGTCGAGCGAGAGCATGGAGATGCCGCTGATGCCCTGGGTCGTCACCGCGGCGCGGAGCCGCGGATGGGAGCCGCCGCCGTCGCCGGGCAGCGCGTCCGGCGTCACCCGGAAGCGGATGACGACCGCGTCCGGGCTGCCGCCCGGGTACTCGACCCACGAGAAGACCACCTGCGACACCTCGCCCACGCGCACGC
>DASTGH010000384.1:0-3352 GCA_035719345.1 Anaeromyxobacteraceae bacterium | reverse complement strand
GGGGCGCCGGCGCCCGCTGGACCTCCGCGCCCTCGGCCGGGGCGGCCGCCGCGGTCCTCGTCGCCGTGCTCGCCTCGCTCGCGCTCTCCTCGGCGGCGCGCGCGCTCGGGTCGCGGCACGGGGAGGCGGTGGCGCTGGGGTTGGCACGCGCTGCGCACGGCCTCTCGCGCCTCGTCTCCCCGCTCGCCCGCGCCGGCCGCGCCCTGGGGCGGCCGTTCGCCGGCGGCCCGGGCGCGTACGCGCTCCCCATGCCGCCGCTCGAGGAGATGGAGCGCGCGCTCGCGGAGTCGGCGCGCGCCCGGGGGTCGCCCTCCGACCAGGCGACGAGCGAGCTCATCCAGGCGGTGCTCGACTTCAAGGACAAGGTGGCGCGCGACGTCATGGTGCCGCGCACCGAGGTGGTGGCGCTGGAGGTGGACACGCCGGTCCCGGAGATCCTGCGCATGCTGGCCGAGGAGGGACACTCACGCCTGCCGGTCTACCGGGGCTCGCTCGACCAGGTCCTCGGGACGCTGCACGCGCGCGACCTCGTGCCGCTCATGGAGAACCCGTCGCTCATCGTGCTCCGCGATCTCATCCGCCCGCCGCACTTCGTGCCCTGGTCGAAGCCGGTCGATCAGCTCCTGCGCGAGATGCAGCGGCGGCACGTGCACATGGCGGTGGTGGTGGACGAGTACGGCGGCGTCATGGGGATCTGCACGCTCGAGGACGTGCTGGAGGAGATCGTCGGCGAGATCGGCGACGAGTTCGAGCCGCCCGAGGGCAAGGGGGTGGAGGTCCACGCCGACGGCACGTTCACCGTGCGCGCGGACACGCCGGTCGCCGAGTTCAACCGGCTCGCCGGCGCGGCCCTCCCCGAGGGCGGCGGGTACGAGACGGTCGGGGGGTTCCTCAACGCGCTGGCCGGGGCCATCCCCGTCTCGGGCGACCGCTTCTTCTACCGCGGGTGGCTCTTCACGGTGAGCGAGGCGACGCCTCGCCGGGTCCTCAAGGCGCGTGCCGCCAGGGTGAAGCGCACGGCCGCCAGCTGACCTAGATCGCGCCTCGTGGACGCGATCGACCGCTTCATGCAGATGGACCCTCGGGTGCGCCCGGGCATGACCGTGCGCGACGCCGACGGGCGGCGCCTCGGCAAGGTGACGCGCTGCGAGCCGTGGGCCTTCGAGGTGGTGAGGGGCTTCTGGAGCCCGTCGGAGTGGGTCATCCGCTGGGACGAGGTCCTCGACGTGCGGTCGGGCGAGGTCCACGTCGCCCGCTCGGACCGGACGCTCCTGGAGCTCGCCGCCGGCAAGCTCCCCAGGGTCTGGCGCAGCCTCGACGAGCGCGCCCAGGCGCCCGATCCGTCCGGGCTCGGGCCGCGCGGGGACGGCTGACCGCCCGCGGAGCGCGGCGCGGTCCGAGCAGCCCCTGCCGGTGGTCCCTACCGTTCACTCGAAAGGGAGGGAACCACATGGTGGACCGCAACCAGGTGCGTGAAGGCATGACCGTCTACAGCTCCGACGGCGAGAAGCTCGGCAAGGTGCTGACGTGCGATCAGAGCACGTTCGTCATCGAGAAGGGCTTCTTCTTCCCGAAGGACTACATCGCCCGCTACGACCACGTGGCCGAGGCGCAGGGAGACGAGATCCACCTCTCGCTGACGAAGGACGCGTTCCGGAACAACGAGGGGCAGATGGGCGACGTCGGCGACATCGCCGGCCGCGAGCACCAGCGCGAGCCCGGGTGGAGCGGGGCAGGCGGCTTCTCGGCGGACGACCGGGCGGCCGGCCTGGCGGCGGCCGAGGGCAGTGACGCTCGCATGCGCGAGGGGCCGAGCGACGCCGCCCGCGCGGCGATGGCGAGGGAAGACCGGCAGAGCGCCGGTACCGACGACATCCGCGTGCCGGTGGTCGAGGAAGAGCTCGAGGCCGTGAAGCGGGACAAGCAGGCGGGCGAGGTGCGCCTCAGGAAGGACGTCGTCCAGGAGACGAAGCGCATCGACGTGCCGGTGACGCGCGAGGAGGTGAAGGTGGAGCGCGTGCCCGGGAGCGGGGCGAGCGCAGCGTCGACCGAGGGCGCCTTCGAGGAGAAGTCGGTGTCGATGCCGGTGCGGGAGGAGGAGGTCGAGATCCGGAAGCGCCCGGTGGTGAAGGAGGAGGTCCGCCTCCGCAAGGAGCGGCACGTGGAGCAGCGCGCGGCGGAGGGCGACGTTCGCCGCGAGCAGGTCCACGTCGAGGGCGAGGGGGCGAGCGGCGAGGACATCCGCCGACACGTCCAGGGCGGCGAGGACCCGGGGACGATCGGCAACCGGCGCGACGATCCCGACCTCGACCGCTAGCCGGACGGCCGCCGCTCTCCGTCCCTAGCTTTGCCGTGGAGGAGGTCTCGACATGGCGAAGCGAGGCGGAGAGCGGCGCGGCGGCAGCGGCACCGGGACAGAGGGCGGGGTCGCGCCGCGGCACGGCGCTCCACCGGAGCCGGGCGAGGCGGGCGACAGCGCGCGCGGCGACGGGAAGGCGCGCGAGACGCGCGACAATCACCAGAACGACGCGGCGAACGTGCCCCGCGAGGACGAGCGCCAGCAGGAGGCGCCGCACGGCGGCGTGCCGACGCAGGGCTACACCCTGCCTCACGACGACTGACGGTGACGCTCACCCGGCGTCGTTCGCCCTGAGCGTAGCGGAGCGAAGTCGAAGGGCGAGGCGCTGACCGCCGCGCTGGCGCTCGGCGAGCGGGCCCCCGGACGACCTCTCGGGGGCCCAGCGCCTGTTTGCCTTTTCGATCCTGCTCCCGTATCCTGCCCGATATCTGTGCAAGACCTCGGGATCACTCGATGATCTCGAGGCGGGCGCGGCGAGCGCCGGGTGCGGTCAGGGCAGGGGCGTGGAGGCAGGGTGAGCGGGAAGCCCGAGGAGCTGCTCCGGAGCGCTCTCGAGAAGGTCATCTTCTTCGAGTGCCGCGTCGCGAGCATGGAGTCCGAGCTGGAGCAGGCGCGGGCGTCCGCCGCGCGCGCGCGCGAGGAGGCGGGCTCCGCGCGGCGCCGCGAGGGCGAGCTGGAGAGCCTGCTGGCGCAGGCGCGGGGCGAGCTGGCGGTCGCCGCCGCGCAGGCGGCGGAGCTGTCGGAGCGCGTGCGGCTCCTCGAGGCGGAGCGCGAGCGCTTCCTCTCCGGGATGGTGGAGAGCGCGCGCGTCGCGGGTGCGCCCACGGTGGAGGGTGGCGAGCCCTCGAGCGAGGCCGACCTCGCCGGCTTCATCGCCGAGCTGCGCGCCGAGAACGAGACGCTGCGCGCCTGGAAGCGCGAGGCGGAGGCGCGGCTCGCGCCCGCGCCGCCGGGCGCGGAGGCCGCGGCCGCGACCCCCGCCGAACCCGCTCC
>DASTGH010000383.1:0-3484 GCA_035719345.1 Anaeromyxobacteraceae bacterium | reverse complement strand
CGGCGCCTTCGACGCGCGCGCGCGCCGCCGGGCGAGCGAGCTGTGGCTGCGCGAGCACCGTGGGGCCCTCGCCGCGGCGGGGCTGGCGGCGCTCGCCGGCGCGCTGGCGTGGCGCCGGGCGTGAGGGGACGCGCTCCTCATGGCGCCGCGTGAGCGATACGGCGACGCTGATCCTGGAATCAGCGCACTCTCCGTGAATTGAGCCAGCTGTCCCTCACCGGTCGCTCTCCAGCGACTGATCCATCTCCAGCGCGGGCAGGTCGGCGGCGGGGTGGCCGACCCGGCGCGCCGGCACGCCCGCGACGGTGCAGTGCGGGGGCACGTCCTGCAGCACGACGCTGCCCGCCCCGATCTTCGCGCCCTCGCCCACCACCACGTTGCCGAGGACCTTGGCGCCCGCGCCGATCATGACGCCGCGCCGGATCTTGGGATGGCGGTCGCCGCTCTGCTTGCCGGTCCCGCCCAGCGTCACCTCGTGGAGCATGGAGAAGTCGTCGTCGACCACGGCCGTCTCGCCGATGACGACGCTCGTGGCGTGGTCGAAGAGGATGCCCTTCCCGATGCGGGCGCCCGGGTGGATGTCCACCGCCAGCACCTCCGACACCCGGCTCTGCAGGTAGAGCGCGAGCGCTTGCCGCTCCGTCGTCCAGTAGTGGTGTGCGACCCGGTACGCCTGCAGCGCATGGAAGCCCTTGAAGTAGAGGAGCGGGACGGCGTAGCCGCGGCAGGCGGGGTCGCGCGTCACGACGGCCTGCAGGTCGGCGCGGACCGCCGTCATGATCGCGGGCTCGGCGTCGAGCGCCGCCGAGACCAGGTCGCGCAGCGTGAGCGCCGTCACCGTCGCGCTCCCCAGCTTCTCGGCGAGGATGAAGCTGAGCGCGTCCTCCAGCCGCGCGTGGTTCAGCAGGGCGGTGTAGAGGAAGCTCGCCAGCATCGGCTCGCGCTCCGCGTCGCGCGCCGCCTCCTCCCGGATGCGGCTCCAGACCTCCAGGTCGGCGACTCGCTCCATGCAGGCCTCCCGCGCCGCCGTCGGATCTAGCGCCGCGCCCCGCACCACGCCGCACCGGCCACGCCGGCCGTCACGCCTTGCGCGCGATCCCGTACCGGCGCAGCTTGTTCGCGATCATCGTGTGCGACGTGCCGAGGTGCGCCGCGAGCTTCCGGCTCGACGGGAACTCGGCGTACAGCCGGCGCAGGAGACCCGCCTCGAAGCGAGCCACCGCCTCGTGCCAGGTGCCGGCGCCGGCCACCGGCTCGGGCCCGGCGCCCACGCCCGACCCGGCGAGCTCGAGGTCGCCGGCGTCGATGACGGCCGCGTCGCTCATCGCCACCGCGCGGAACACGACGTTGTGGAGCTGCCGGACGTTCCCGGGCCAGGGGCTCGCCAGGAGCGCGGCGGTGGCCGTGCGGGAGAGCCGGCAGGAGGGCCGCTGCACCTGCGCGCACGCCTGCGCCACGAAGTGGCGGGCGAGGAGGAGGATGTCGTCGCCGCGCTCGCGCAGCGCCGGGACCTCCAGCACGAGCACGTTCAAGCGGTAGAAGAGGTCCTCGCGGAAGGCGCCCGCCGCCACCATCGCCTCGAGGTCGCGGTGCGTGGCGCTGAGGATGCGCACGTCCACCTTGATCTCGCGGTCCCCTCCCACGCGCCGGAAGCGGCCGTCGTTCAGGAAACGGAGCAGCTTCGCCTGGAGGTACGGCGACATCTCGCCGATCTCGTCGAGGAAGATGGTCCCGTGGTCGGCCATCTCCAGGAGCCCCGGCTTGCCCCCGCGCTGCGCGCCGGTGAACGCGCCCGGCGCGTAGCCGAAGAGCTCGCTCTCGGCCAGGCTCTCCGGCAGCGCCGCGCAGTTGAGCGCCAGGAACGGCGCGTCGCGCCGCGAGCTGGCGCGGTGGCAGGCGTGGGCCACGAGCTCCTTGCCCGTGCCGGTTTCGCCGCGGACGAGCAGCGGCGCCTCCACCGCCGCCACCCGGGCGGCGCGCGCCCGCATCGCACGCATGGGGGCGGAGTCGCCCAGGATGGCCTCCAGGCCACCCGGGAAGGAGTGGCCGTGCAGCGCCTGCAGCGTGTCGCCGACGCGGCGGGGCGACTGGAGCATCACCACCCCGCCCGCTGCCAGCGGCGTCCGCGCCTCGCCGCCCACCGGCGTGGCGTCGAGGAGGAACGGCTCTCCGCGCACCACCACCTCGCGCGCCGGCGCCCGGAACCCGCTCGCCACCAGCTCCCGCTCCAGCGCCGGGTCGTCGAGCAGATCGCCCAGCGATCGCCCGGAGAGCGACACCTCGGGCACCCCCGCCACCGCGGCGGCGGCGGCGTTGCCGGCCGACACGGCGCCGCTCGCGTCGACCGCCAGCACCGGGTCGGGCATGGCGGCGAGCAGCGCGTCGAGGTGCAGCCGCCGGCGCGCTCCCGGCAGGAGATCGACCTCGTCGATGTCGAGCACGCCGTCGACCCGCCGCAGGGCGGCCTCGAGGGCCGACAGCTCCGGCGCGGCGAGCGCGGGGGCGTCGATGAAGATGCGGGGAGGCTCCACCTCGACCGCCGCCACGTCGAGCCTCCGGCGCGAGAGCACGGCCAGGATCTCCTGGGCGATGCCGACCCGATCCACGAAGCGGACGCGCAGGCGCATGGCCCATCGTAACGAAACAAATACGGTGTACGCAATCGTGTACGAAGCGATGCAACATGCATCCAGGCGCTCCAGGATCGGGGTCTCACCTGCGCGCCGGCGCGGATCGAGGCCGCGTCGGCCGCCCACCGTACGCGGATCGTTACAGGGGCTGCGGCGAAATGCCCGCCGGCACGCGGGCCAGGGCCGCGGCGCCGCCCTTGCAGTGGTGCGCAGCGTCCGTCCACACCCCCCAGGAGAGTACGATGATCGTCGGCGTCCCGAAGGAGATCAAAGTCCGCGAGTACCGCGTCGGCCTCGTGCCCTCGAGCGTGCGCGAGCTCACCGCCAAGGGCCACCGCGTCCTGGTGGAGACGAATGCGGGGCAGGGCATCGGCATGTCGGACGCCGCGTACGAAGCGGCCGGCGCGACCGTGGTGCGCAGCGCGGCCGAGGTGTACGCCAAGGCCGAGCTGGTGGTGAAGGTGAAGGAGCCGCTCGCCGCGGAGCGCAGGCAGCTCCGCCCCGGGCAGGTGCTCTTCACGTACCTGCACCTCGCCCCCGACCGCGAGCAGGCGGAGGACCTGGTCCGCTCGGGCGCGACCTGCATCGCGTACGAGACGGTCACGTCGCCCGCGGGCGGCCTGCCGCTCCTCGCGCCCATGTCCGAGGTGGCGGGGCGCATGTCGATCCAGGCCGGCGCCTACTTCCTTGAGAAGGCGCACGGCGGCCTCGGCGTGCTCCTCGGCGGCGTCCCGGGCGTGGACCCGGCGAAGGTGGTGGTCCTGGGCGGCGGCGTCGTCGGCACGCACGCGGTGTCGATCGCGCTCGGGATGGGCGCCGAGGTCTGGGTGCTCGACCGCAACACCGAGGTGCTG
>DASTGH010000382.1:0-3522 GCA_035719345.1 Anaeromyxobacteraceae bacterium | reverse complement strand
GGGCACGCCCGGGTCCTACCTGCGCCGGCCCGGACGCGCCGGCGCCGGCCCGCGCCGGTGGACGAGCAGCCGCCGCGCCCTCGTCATCGAGGTCATCGACGCGAAGAGGTCGGCCGGCTTCGGGGCGGACGGCTCGCGTCCGCGCGCGGCGGACACGCCCGCGAAGCCGCGGACGAAGGCGGAGCCCACCGGCCCGGGGAGCGGCCGGCCGGTGGAGAGCGCCGACTGCAGCCGCCGCAGCGCCTCGTCGAACTCGCCCGCCCGGGCCGCGGCGATCGCCTTGCGGGCCGCGGCCACGGCGGCGTGGAGCTGCCCGACCACGAGCCCGGCCTCGCGCTCGGTGAGCACGCCGTCGCCGTAGACGACGCTGCGGAGCCGGACGAGCTCGTCGAGGAGGGTCGCGTCCCCGCTGCCGCTCGCCCGGAGCTGCCGCTGCGCGTCCTCCTTGCTCACCACCCCCGACTCCACGTCGGCCACGAGCGCCTCGAGCCGCCCGCGCAGGGTGCGCAGCGCCCCGTACCACTCGCGCGCGCCCGAGTACTCGTCGCTGCGGCGGAGCCGCAGCAGCAGCCAGGCGCCGTCCTCGAGCGGAGCGTCGCCGAGCACCGGCACGACGAGCTGCCCCTCGCGCCGGACGCCGAGGCGCGCCTCGTCGAGCGCGGCGCCGCGATGGAAGAGGAGGTAGACCGCGTCGCCGGTGAGCTCCTCCGGCCGCATCGCGTAGCGCAGGCCGGTGAAGTCGAAGAGCGGCTCCCGCTTCGGACCGCTCTCGGCCAGGACCTTCTTCACGCCGCCGACGAGCTCCCCGCCGGCGGCGGAGAGGAGCTTGGCCGGCCCCGCCGCCGTCGCCGTCTGCACCATCCCGGCGATGATGCCGAGGCTGGCTCCGGCGGCGCTCTTCAGCATGGTGGCGAGCGCGGTGTCGCTGCGCATGGCCGTGAGCGTGGCGTTGAGCCGGATGGGCCCGCCGAGGAAGTTGCGGTCGGGGAGCACCGGCTCCTCGAAGACGGGCGCGGTCCGGGCGCCGCCCTGCAGGGCGAAGGCGCCGAGCGCCGCCTGGTACTGCTCGCCGCTGGCGAGCGCGATCTCGAGCGTCCCGGACGCGACCCGGCTCGCGAACCAGGAGCTCTCCTTCTGGATGAACCACGCCACCGCGTCCACGCCGAGGTAGTGCTGCCGGGCGGTGAGCCGGGGCGCGCCGGGCGCGGCCGGCGGCGCGATGCGGTAGACGTGGTGCTCGCCCTTCCCCGCCGGTGTCGCCATGGCGCTCCTCGATCGGGCGAGAATGGCACGGCGCCCCGACAGGCGCCGCTACTCCGGGACGAGGAACACCGCGCCGAGCGGCGGCAGGACGAGGTCGAGCGAGTCGGGCCGCCCGTGGTGGCCGAACCCGTTGGCGCCGACCGCCCCCATGTTGCCCCACCCGTCGCCGCCGTAGGCGCGCGCGTCGCTGTTCAGGAGCTCGCGCCAGCGCCCGCCGCGCGGCACGCCGATCCGGTACCGCTCGCGCCCGATGGGGGTGAAGTTGAACGCGGCCAGCACCGGGCGATCCCCCTCGCCTCCCCGGCGCAGGCACGCCACCACGCTCTGCTCCGCGTCGTTGCAGTCGACCCACTCGAACCCGCCCGCCTCGCAGTCGCGCACGTGGAGCGCCGGCTCCTCGCGCAGCGCGCGGTTCAGGTCGGCCACCCAGGCGAGGACGCCCGCGTGCCGCTCCTCGCCGAGGAGGTGCCAGTCGAGGCTGGCGTCGTGGTTCCACTCGCGCCCCTGGGCGAACTCGCCGCCCATGAAGAGCAGCTTCTTGCCGGGCTGCGCCCACATCCAGGCGTAGAGGAGCCGGAGGTTCGCGAACTTCTGCCGGTCCCAGCCCGCCATCTTGCCGAGCAGCGATCCCTTCCCGTGCACGACCTCGTCGTGCGAGAGCGGCAGGACGAAGTTCTCGCTCGTCGCGTACATCGTCCGGAAGGTGAGCGCGTTGTGGTGATAGCGCCGGTGCACCGGGTCGTGGCGCATGTAGTCGAGCGTGTCGTGCATCCAGCCCATGTCCCACTTGAACCCGAAGCCGAGGCCGCCGACGTAGAGCGGCCGCGAGACCATGGGCCAGGAGGTGGACTCCTCGGCGTACGTCTGCACGTCCGGGTAGGCGCGGTACACGTCCTCGTTCAGCCGGCGCAGGAAGGCGATGGCGTCGAGGTTCTCGCGGCCGCCGTGGACGTTCGGGATCCACTCGCCCGCCTTGCGCGAGTAGTCGAGGTAGAGCATCGAGGCGACCGCGTCCACCCGCAGCCCGTCCACGTGATAGCGGTCGAGCCAGAACATGGCGCTCGAGGTGAGGAAGCTGCGGACCTCGTGCCGGCCGTAGTTGAAGATGAGGCTCCCCCAGTCCGGGTGGAACCCGAGCCGCGGATCGGCGTGCTCGAAGAGGTGCGTGCCGTCGAAGTAGACGAGGCCGTGCTCGTCGCTGGGGAAGTGCGCCGGCACCCAGTCCAGGATGACGCCGATGCCCGCCTGGTGGAGGGTGTCCACGAGGAACATGAGGTCCTGCGGCGTCCCGTAGCGCGCCGAGGGCGCGAAGAAGCCGGTCACCTGGTAGCCCCAGGACGCGAAGAACGGGTGCTCCATCACCGACAGGAGCTCGACGTGCGTGAACCCGAGGCGGACGCAGTGGTCGGCGAGGAGCGGCGCCAGCTCGCGGTAGGAGAGCGAGCGGTTCCCCTCCTCGGGCACCCGCCGCCATGACCCGAGGTGCACCTCGTAGATGGAGATGGCCGCGCCGAGCGCGTTGCGCTCGCGGCGCCCGCGCATCCAGGCCTGGTCGCCCCAGCGATGGTCGAGGTCCCACACCACCGATCCGGTCCGGGGCGGCACCTCGCAGCGGAAGCCGAACGGGTCGGCCTTGTCCGCCGCGTACAGGTGGTAGCGCGACCGCACGTGGTACTTGTAGACGGCGCCCTCCCCCACGCCGGGGAGGAAGGCGTGCCAGACGCCCGAGGCGCCGTCCTGGGTGAGGGGGTGGCGGTCGCGGTCCCAGGCGTTCCAGTCGCCGACGACCGACACGCGCTCCGCGTTCGGTGCCCAGACGGTGAAGTGGGTGCCGGCGCGGCCGTCCACGGTCGCCAGGTGCGCGCCGAAGGCCCGGTACGCGCGCTGGTGCGTCCCCTCGTTCCACAGGAACAGGTCCTGCGACCCGATGAGCCGGGCCTCCTCGCCGCGCCTCGCTTCCATGCGCCCGCTCCTCTCGCGCGGCGCCCGGGGGCGCCGCAGCGCGTGATATGGCCGAGGTGCGTCCCGGGCGCCCGCCGTCGTAGTATCGGGCCGGATCCTCGGTACGACCTCCACCGGCGCGCTCCCTCCGCCGTAGCCCGCGAGCACCACGCATGATCTGGGTCCCGGTCGCCCTCCTCGCCCTCGTCGCGATCGGAGGTCCTTGGCTCCTCGGCCTGGGCGCGTGGATCCGCGTCCAGGACGCGCAGGAGCGCCTCGCCGCGCAGGCGCGCCGCATCGCCGAGCTGGAGGCGCGGC
>DASTGH010000381.1:0-5319 GCA_035719345.1 Anaeromyxobacteraceae bacterium | reverse complement strand
CTCGTAGGCGGGCTCCTTCGTCGCCAGCACCACCACCGGCAGCTGCTCGTCGATGAGCGCGATGGGGCCGTGCTTCATCTCGCCGGCGGCGTAGCCCTCGGCGTGGATGTACGAGATCTCCTTCAGCTTGAGCGCGCCCTCCAGCGCCACCGGGAACTGCGTCCCGCGCCCGAGGAAGAGCACGTCGCGCGCCGCGGCGCAGCGCTTGGCGACCGGCATCACCGAGGGCTCCTGGCGGATGACCTGCTCCATCCAGAGCGGCACCTGGAGCAGCGCCTCGAGGTGCTGGCGCGCGTCCTCGGTCGAGAGCGTCCCGCGCAGGCGCCCGAGCTTCACGGCCAGCAGGAACAGGGCGGCGAGCTGCGTCGTGAACGCCTTGGTCGAGGCGACCCCGATCTCCGGGCCGGCGTGGGTGTAGAGCGTCCCGAGCGGCCGCCCGGCGCCGTCGCCCGCCGCGGGCTCGGCGCACTCGCGGGGAATGGCCGAGCCGACGACGTTGCAGATCGAGGCGACGGCCGCGCCGCGCCGCTTCGCCTCCTTCACGGCGGCGAGCGTGTCGGCGGTCTCACCCGACTGGCTGATGGCGACCACCAGCGTGCGGGGCCCGACGATCGGGTCCGAGTAGCGGAACTCGCTCGCCAGCTCGACCTCGGTGGGGACTCGCGCCAGCGCCTCGATCATCTGCGCGCCGGAGCACCCCGCGTGCCAGCTCGTGCCGCAGGCCACCACCACCAGCCGGTCGAGCCCGCGGACGACCTCGTCGGAGAGCTCGAGCCCGTCGAGCGCGACGTCACCCGTCTCCAGCGACACGCGCCCGCGGATGGTGTCGGCCACCGCCCGCGGCTGCTCGAAGATCTCCTTGTGCATGAAGTGCTTGTGGCCCTCCTTCTCGGCGGCCACCGCGCTCCACTCGATGCGGCGCGGCTTCTTCTCGCGCGGCGTGCCGTCGGGTCCCTCGAAGCGGATCGCGCCGGCGGTGAGCAGCGCCAGCTCGCCCTCCTCCAGGTAGACCACGTCGCGCGTGTGCTCGAGGATGGCGGGCACGTCGGAGGCGAGGAAGCTCTCGCCCTGCCCGAACCCGACGACGAGCGGGGAGGCGTTCTTGGCGGCGACGATCTCGTCCGGGCGCCGGGCCGAGACCACGGCGATGGCGTAGGTGCCGCGCACCTGCCGCAGCGTCGCGCGGACCGCCGCGGCCAGGTCGTCCGCCCCTGCCTCGAGCGCGTCGGCGACGAGGTGCGCGAAGATCTCGGTGTCCGTCTCCGACGCGAAGCGGTGGCCCTTGGCCTGGAGCGCCGCCCGGAGCTCGAGGTGGTTCTCGATGATGCCGTTGTGGACCACCGCCACGCCGCCGTACGCGTGCGGGTGCGCGTTCTCGTCGGAGGGCCGGCCGTGGGTGGCCCACCGCGTGTGGCCGATGCCGGTGCAGCCGGGGAGGGGCTTCTCGGCGAGGCGGCTCACCAGGTTCTTGAGCTTCCCCTTGGAGCGGGCGACGGACAGCCCGGAGGGGCCGACGACCGCGACGCCCGCCGAGTCGTAGCCCCGGTACTCGAGCTTCCGGAGGCCCGAGACGATGATGTCGACGCAGCCCTTCGACCCGACGTACCCGACGATCCCGCACATGCCCGGGTTCTATCACGGAGCGGCGGCGCGGCGCGGCTGCGTCGGGTCCCGGCCCCGCGACGACGGCGGTCAGCCGGCGACCTGCTTGCCGTTCCGGCGCCGGGCCGGGCGGACGGCCGCCTTGGCGGCGCGCCCGGCGGCGGCCGCCGCTCCCTTCCGCTCCGCGACCCATCCCTCCTTGTTCACCTGCCGCGCGCGGCCGAGCGCGAGCGCGCCGGGCGGGACGTCCTCGGTGAGGGTCGAGCCCGCCGCCACGTAGGCGCCCTCGCCGATGGTGATGGGCGCGACCAGGATGGCGTCGGAGCCGACGAAGACGCGGTCGCCGATCACGGTCGGGTGCTTCTTCTCGCCGTCGTAGTTGCAGGTGACCGTGCCGCAGCCGACGTTCGTGCCCGCGCCGACCGTCGCGTCGCCGAGGTAGGTGAGGTGGTTCGCCTTCGCCCCCTTGCCCAGGCGCGTCTTCTTCAGCTCCACGAAGTTCCCGAGGTGCGCGCCCTCGCCCACCTCCGAGCCGGGGCGCAGCCGCGTGAACGGGCCGAGGACGGCGGCCGGCGCGACCGACGACTTCTCGAACACGCAGTACGGGTTGACGGTGACGCCGTCGGCGATCTCCATGTCGGTGAGGATCGAGCCCTGGCCGATGCGGCAGCCGGCGCCGATGCGGGTGGCGCCGCGCAGCCGCACGCTCGGCTCGAGGATGGTGTCGGGGCCGACGGTCACGCCCTCGTCGCAGTCGAAGCGCTCGGGATCCTCGATGGTGACGCCCGACTTCATGAGGTCCTGCGCCACCCGGCGCGTCAGGGCGCGGGCCGCGAGCGACAGCTCCTCCTGATCGTTGACGCCGGCCGCCTCGACCGGCGGGACGCGGACCGCGACCGCACCCTGACCCTCCGCCGCGAGCGCGACGAGGTCGGTGAAGTAGAACTCGCGCTGCACGTTCCTCGTCCCGACCTTGGACAGCGTCTTCCACAGGAAGGCGGCATCGGCGCAGTAGAGGCCGGCGTTCACCTCGCGGATGGTGCGCTCCTCGGGCGTCGCGTCCTTCTCCTCGACGATGAGCGCGGGCCCGCCGCCCGCCGCGTGCACCACCCGCCCGTAGCCGGCCGGGTTGTCGAGGGTCATGGTGGCGAAGGCGAGGGCGGCCTGGCCCCGCCGCTCGACGACGGCGCGCAGCGTCTCCGAGGTGAGGAGCGGCGTGTCACCGGAGAGGATGAGCACCTCGCCATCGAACCCGCGCAGGGCGGGCCTGGCGGAGAGCACCGCGTGCGCGGTGCCGAGCTGCTCCTTCTGCAGCGCGAAGCGGAGCGGGGCGTCGGGCAGGTGCCGCCGCAGCGCCGCCTCGACCTCCTCCGCCTGGTGTCCCACGACCACGACCACCGGATCGGCGCCGGCGTCGATCGCCCGCCGCACGGGGTAGTACGCGAGGGGGCGGCCACACACTTCGTGAAGGACCTTGGCGCGGCGGGTCTTCATCCGGGTGCCCTTGCCGGCAGCGAGCACGATGGCGGCGAGCGGGGTCTTGCGGCGGGTGGGGGCCATGGCCGCCGACGCTAGGCGCGCCGCCACCGCGGGTCAAGGTCGGCGCGCCGGCCTGGGCGGGGTCGCGGGCTCGCCGGCGGGCAGGCGGGCGCTGGCGGGGCGGCGGCGCGCGTCGCACAATGCGCGTCCCATGCGACGACTGCACCCCCTCGCCCTCGCGCTCACCCTGGCGCTCGGCTGCGCCACGGCGGCGGCGCCGGCGCCGTCTCCCGACCGCTCGGCGCCGGGCGACCCGGCCGCCGTCCTCGGCCCGCCCCCGCCGCGCGGGTCGGCGGCGGACCGCGAGGACCTGGCGGTCGTGCTCTGGGAGCAGCGCGTCCGCACCGAGGCGGACGTGGCGCGCCTCCGCCACGACCCCGGCCTCGGCCTGGACTTCTTCGCGCCGGCGCTGGGCGAGCGCTTCGACGCCGCGGCGCACCCGCGCACCCGCGCGCTCATCGACCGCGTCCACGCGCGTGCCACGCCCGTCATCCTCTCGGCCAAGGAGCGTTTCGGGCGGATCCGTCCGTACGACTCGGACGCGCGGGTCGAGCCGGTTGCGGAGAAGGAGTCGACGCCGTCGTATCCGTCGGGCCACGCCACGCGCGGCGTGCTCGTGGCGCGCGTGCTCGCCGAGCTCGCGCCGGCGCGGCGCGACGCCCTGCGGCAGGCGGGGCTCCGGCCCGGGTACGACCGGGTGCTGGGCGGGGTGCACTACCCGTCGGACGTGCTGGCCGGGTTCCGGCTGGGCGACGCCATCGCCGACGCGTTCCTGGCGGACCCCGCGCTGCAGGAATCGCTGGAGACGGTGCGGCGGGAGGAGTGGGGCGGCGCGCCGTGAGTGCGTGGGACGACGGGCGCCCGCATGGGCGCTCCGGGGACGGACGGGGCGCGGCCCGCTCCGTGACACCGCCCGCGGGCTAGCCGTCCTCGCGGTGGACTCGGTCCGGCGTGAACGCGGGGACGCACACGGCCACGTACTCCGCGCCCTCCGGCCCGGGCGTCGAGTAGCGCACCCGCTCGCCGCGGCGCGCGTGCACGGCCTGGCCGGCGCCCACGTCGAGCGCGCCGGCCGCCGTCTCCACCCGCAGCGAGCCCCGGAGCACGAGCGTGTACTCGTCGAAGTCGGGGGTCTGCGCGGGCTCTCGCCAGCCCGCAGGGCTCCTCATCCGGGCGATGCTGACCGGATCGCTCCCGGTGCGGACGCGGCCGACGAACTCCTCGATGATCTTGGGCGGCGTGCCCGCGGCCTCGACGCGGACGGGCGCGTCGATCGGGACCGGCCCCTCCGGCGCCGGGTGTCCGGCGGCGGCGGCCTTGGCCCGCACCTTCGCGGTGAACCGCCCCGGATCGATGACGAAGCGCTCGTGCGTGCCCTCGCCGATGGGGTCCACGCCGTCGTGCGCCGAGACGCGGAAGGCGATGCGCCGGCCCTCGACGCGCTCGACGCGGACGTGGACCGAGACGGTGAGGCCAGGCGGAGTGGCGGCGGTGTGGCTGACCCGGATGTCCGTGCCGACGGTGGCCTCGCCCGGGTCGAGGTGCGCGCGCAGCGCCTCGAGGCAGGCCCACTCGAACAGGCCGACGAGGTAGGCGGTGGCGAAGACCGCCGGCATGGGCCGGAAGAGGTCGGACTCGGGGTAGACGTGGGGGACGGTCCGGTGCGCGGGGACGGTATAACGGAACGTGAATTCGAGGCCGGGGGCGAGGGAGGGCTTCATGGGCGGGGGATAACGGGGCAGCGGGACGGGATCGAGGAGGGGTACGTCAACCTCCCGCGCTATGCTCCCTCGCCCCATGCTCGCCGCCGACCTCTCCCCCGTCCTGCTCCTCCCCGGCCTCTTCGACTCCGGCCCGGAGCACTGGCAGACCCTCTGGATGCGCGGCCGCCCCGGCTTCCGCCGCGTGGAGCAGTCCGACTGGGAGCGCCCCCGCCTCGAGGACTGGATGGCGAGCCTCGACGCCGCCGTCGCCGCCGCGGGACCGCGCGCGCTCCTCGTCGCGCACAGCGCCGCCTGCGCGCTCGTCGCCCGCTGGGCCGAGCGCGGCGCCCGGCCGGCGCGGGGCGCGCTCCTCGTCGCGCCGTCCGACACCGACGCGCCGTCGTTCCCGGCGGGCCCCGCCGGCTTCCAGCCCATGCCCCTCGCGCGCCTGCCCTTCCCGAGCACCGTCGTGGCG
>DASTGH010000380.1:0-2553 GCA_035719345.1 Anaeromyxobacteraceae bacterium | reverse complement strand
TGTTTGCTTGCCATCCACACCACCACCGCTCGGCTTGTCTTTCGCCTTGGCGCGGCTTGCCTTGCGCTGCTGCTGCTTAGCCTGGCGATCGGCTTTCGACTGTTGCTGCGCCGCCTTATCCGCCGCTTCCGCGCCGCGCCCCTGGCCGCCGGCGCGTCGGCGGCCAGCCGCGCCAGCTTCTGCGCGGCGCGGCCGGCCTCGGCCAGCGTGGCGTGGCAGGCGAGCACGCGCGTGCGCTTGTCCCCGCGCGCGTACTCGGCCCCGGCGCTGGAGAGGCCGTCGCCGTCCTGCGCCGCGGGACGCTCCAGCGGCCGGACGCGGTAGTAGCGGCGGAGCAGCGTCTCCACCAGCCGCGCGCGCAGCGCCGGCGCGGCCGAGGCCATGCGCTGGATGAGGAGCGTGGCGAGCGGCTGCGGCACCTCCACCAGCCGCTCGATGAGCGCCTCCCGCTCCTCGCCCTGGGCGCCGGCGAGGCGCGCCAGGTCCGACTCGGCCTGCGCGTAGGTCTCGGCCCGCACCTTCTCCAGCGCCGGCTGATCGAAGAGCCGGTAGCGCACCTCGCGCGCCAGGTCGGCCACCGCCGGGAACCGCTCCTGCCCGACGGTCACGAGACGCTCGAGCATGGCGCGCGAGGCCTCGGAGAAGCCGGTGGGAGCGGCGCCGGCGAGGCGCCGCTCCAGGATCCCCTGCGCCGGCGCCAGCTGCGAGTCGACGCGCTCGTGCGACTTCTGCATGCGCAGCAGCGCCAGCTCGAGCGCGCTGCCGGGCTCGTCGAGCGAGAGCCCGTAGTGCGCCAGGGCGCGGCGCAGCATGGCGAGGAAGGAGGGGGTGAGGCCCTCGCCCCCCGCCTCCGGCTCGTGCAGGTAGCGCCACAGCTCCTCGAGCGGCGGCGGTCCCGGCTCGGCGTCGGCAGGCCGCACGCGGCTGAAGAGCGAGCGCAGGTCGGCGAAGGCGCCGAGGACGCGGTCCTCGGCGCGCAGGATCTCCGGGTCCTCCGTCGGCACGCCGGCGAAGCTCTCGGCCCACCCCTTCCCGAGCCGCTTCGCCTCCGCCTCGGCCACGTCGAAGCCGAGGACGAGCCGGAGCGCCTCCTCGAGCGCTCCGGCAGCGCGGTCGCGGGGGGAGGAGGGCTCGGCCGGCCTGGCGGCGAGCGCGAGCGGCGGCGGCGTGGCCACGGGCCGCTCGTCGCTCACCGGATCGAGCCGCAGGAGCGGGGCGCCGGCGTCCACCTGCCCGTTCACGGCGACGAGCACCTCGCGCACCACGCCCGCCATGGGCGCCTTGACCTCGATCTCCACCTTCATCGACTCGACGCGGGCCACCGGGTCGCCGGCGGCCACCTGCTGCCCGGGCTCGACCGGGATGGCGACGACCACCGCCGGCATGGGCGAGGGCACGAGGCCGGCCGGCTCGCGCACGATGACGTGCGGCATGCCGTCGACCTCGACGAGCAGCTTCAGGCCGTCCGCGGTGGAGAGGACGCGCAGGCGGCGCCCCTGCCAGGCGAGGCGGGCCTCCAGGCGGCCGAGCCGCTCCAGGCGGACCTCGGCGGCGGCGCCGCCGGCCGGGGCCACGCGATAGGTCTCGGGCCCCACCTGGCGGACCTCGAGGCGGTGGCGCTGGCCGCGGTAGCGCAGCTCCACGGTGCGGCCCGAGGACGGGCCGACCTTGGGCCGGCCGCGGCGCGCCTCGGCCAGGAAGCGGCTCCGCTCCAGGTCGAGCTCCGAGTCGTACGCCTCGATGGCGGCGACGAGCAGGGCGGCCTCGGGGCGGCGCGCGACGAGCGGCTCGCCCGAGCCGGCGATCCGGTCCACCAGCCCGACGCCCGCCTCGCCCGAGCGGACCTCGGGGCGCGCGCACAGCGCGAGGAGCCAGGCGCGGGAGGATGGGCTGCCGCCGAGCAGCGCGTCGGTGCCCGCCAGGGCCTGCTCCAGGCGCGCCCAGGCGTCGGCGCGCGACTCGCCGTGCGCGACGAGCCGGGCGATGACGCCGCCGGCGCCGCCCGGCACCTCGTCGCCCTCCTCCACCGCGGCGTCGGCGCGCACGTCGGGATCGGAGGGGAGCCGGATGAGCTCCATCCGGCCGGGCGCGGAGGTCACCCCGCTGTCGGGATCGTGCGCCACGATGCGGGCCGCCACGGCGTGGCGGCGCGCGGCCGGCGCCTCCGCCTCGATGGGCGCGCCGGCGGCGAGGCGCAGCGCGAGCCGCACCACGTCGATGCCGACCGCCGCCTCGACCGCCGGCGCCGACTGCGCCAGCGCGTCGAGGCCGACGAGCGCCATCTTGCGCGCGCCCGGGTCGAACGCCAGGCGCACGGCGACGACGCCGACCCAGCCGGCCGCGGCCGCGGCGCGGAGCGCCAGGTCGCGCGCCGCGGACTCCTCGGCGCCGCCCAGCGCCGGCGGCGGCGACTCCGTCAGGACCGCGACCTCGCCCACGCGCAGCGAGGCGTCGCCCAGCCCGAGCGCCCGCGCCGTGCCGCGGCGGTCGCGGGCCACCAGCACCTCCACGAGGTGGCTCGCCGGCGGCAGCTCGGAGGCCGCCGCCACGCCC
>DASTGH010000379.1:0-2039 GCA_035719345.1 Anaeromyxobacteraceae bacterium | reverse complement strand
GCGCGACGAGATCACCTCGTCCCCCGCCGTCTCGAGCGATCTCAACGCCCTGCTGGGCCGCGGGTCGGAGTTCGAGGGCAAGCTCACCTTCGAGGGCACCGTCCGCATCGACGGCAAGTTCACCGGCAGCATCGTGACCGGCGACGTGCTCGTGGTGGGTGAGGGCGCGAAGATCTCCGCCGAGATCACCTGCGGGACCATCATCGTCCACGGCGAGGTCACCGGGAACATCCGGGCCAAGAACGCGGTCGAGCTGCACCACCCCGCCAAGGTGCGCGGCAACATCGAGAGCCCCTCGCTCATGGTGGAGAAGGGCGTGGTGTTCGAGGGCCAGTCGAAGATGGAGAACCTGTCGTTCGACGCGAAGGGCGCGCCGAAGGCCTCCAAGCCTCCGGAGCCGACGCCGATCGCGGCCGCGGTCAAGGGCTAGCTCGTACTCTCGGTGCGTGCGACGATCCGTCGCACCCCGGACGAGAAGGGGCTCCGCGATCCCGCGGAGCCCCTTTTCTTTCCTGCGCTGGCGGGCTGCCGCCGCCGTCCCTCTGGCCTAGCTCACCTTCACCTGGATGGCCTTCGGCTTCGCCTCCGGCTTCTTCGGCAGGTGCACGGTGAGGACGCCGTTCTTCGACTCGGCGCGGATCTTCTCGGCGTCGATGGTCTGCGGCAGGGAGAAGGACCGGGTGAAGGTGCCGTAGGCCATCTCCACGCGGTGATAGTTCTCCTTGTTGACCTCCTTCTCCAGCTTCCGCTCCCCGCGCAGCGTCAGGACGCCGTTCTCGAAGCGGATGTCGACGTCCTTCGGCTCCACGCCCGCGAGCTCGAAGCGGAGCGCCACGCCCTCGCCGTCCTCGAAGATGTCCACGCGCGGCGTCCAGCCGACCGACTCACCCTCACGCCCGTTCAGGCGGTCGTCGAACAGCCTCGCCACCTCGTCCTGCACCCTCTGCATCTCCCGCCAGGGGTCCCACCTCGTCAGCATCGTCATGATCTGCCTCCTCTTTTCGTAGGCGTTGTTCCGGTCGAGGAGAACGTAAAACCGGTCGCGGAGCTGTCAAACGGCGACGCCGAGTGCGCGCTGGCCGCCGTAAGCGCCGGAAGGGCAAAGGGAAAGGCGGCCCGGCCCCTTGACCCTACATGAGGCGCCGTGCTACTTGGGCCGCCCCCTATGATCGTCGGATCCGTGGCGCGCCGGTACGCGAAGGCCTTGTTCGACCTCGCCGTCGAGCAGGGCAAGGTGGAGGCCTGGTCCCAGAGCCTCGTCTCCCTCAAGCAGGCGGTGGAGGCGTCGGAGGAGCTGCGCGACGTCCTCGTCAACCCCATCTACACGCGCGATCAGCGGCGGGCGATCGCGGCGAAGCTCGTCGCCGCCCTGAAGCTCGACCCGGAGCCGGCGAACTTCCTGTACCTGCTCGGGGACCGGAACCGCCTCGCCTACCTCGGGGCGATCGTCGACACCTTCGGCGCGCTCGCCGACGAGAAGCTGGGCCGGCTGCGCGCCACGGTGACGTCGGCGACGCCGCTCGACACCACCGCCGCGCAGTCGATCGCCGACAGGCTGGCCCGCGCCACCCGCTCGCAGGTCATCCTGGAGCGGAGCGTCGATCCCGCCCTGCTCGGGGGCGTGGTGGCCACGGTCGGCAGCCTCACCTACGACGGGTCCATCCGGACGCAGCTCGAGGACCTCCGGAAGGCCCTGAAGCAGTAGCCCCCTCTCTCTACCCTCTTCACCGCCTCACGGGAGCCTCACGCACATGGACATCCGCGCCGACGAGATCAGCCGCATCATCCGCGAGCAGATCAAGGACTACGGGAAGAAGGTCGAGGTGGCCGAGACGGGCAGCGTCCTCTCGCAGGCCGACGGCGTCGCGCGGCTCTACGGCCTCGCCGGCGCGGCCGCCGGCGAGCTGCTCGAGTTCCCGCACGCCACGCGCGGCCTGGTCCTGAACCTCGAGGAGGACAACGTCGGCGCCGCCATCATGGGCGCCTACGAGCACATCCGCGAGGGCGACCCGGTGAAGCGCACCGGCCGCATCGCCGAG
>DASTGH010000378.1:0-8993 GCA_035719345.1 Anaeromyxobacteraceae bacterium | reverse complement strand
AGGCGCGGCCGGTGGCGGCGGCGCAGGCGGCGCTCGATCGCGCCGTGGCGGCCGCCTACGGGTTCCCGCCCGGCGATCCCGTCCCCGGGCTCGAGACGCTGCACCGGAGCATGGCGGCGAGGATGGCGCGCGGCGAGCCGGTCGTCGCGCCGGGCCCGCCCGGCGTCTCCTGATCCCCGGACGTCACGCGGCCGCGGTCGCCCGCGTCCCTCCTGCGGCCCACGGCGAAGCGGTGCGCGCGGGTGCGCGCCCCCGCGCGGTCGCTCGCGGCCGGGCCGGCTTCGTTTACCATCGGTGCACGATCACGATCGCGGCGGCGGCCCGCGGTGCGTCGCCCTGGGGGAGCGCTCATGAAGCGGATCGCGTGGAGCGCATGGAAGGTGCGGGCCTGCCTGGAGGGACCTCCCGGCGGCACCGAAGCTTGCTACGAGTTCCCGCGGCCCATCGAGATCGCGCCCCAGGCCGGCGGCGGGCAGTTCCCGCGATCGTGAGGTCGCCCGTCGGGAGGCGGGTGAACCTGGCACGAATCGTGAAGTTCTACCGGTTGAAACGCGTGCACCGGTTTGGGTGCTCTGGGCGATTCATCCCTCACGCGCCCCGGCGCGCGTCCCGCCGGAGCCCGCGGGCGCGCGCCTTCTCGCGCTCGCCCTCGCGCGTCCGGAGCGCCGTCCGGGCGGTGAGCGCCCCGAGGAGATCGCGCGTCACGCAGGTCACGTCTTCCACCGCGCGTTCGAAGGCGGCCTCGTCTGCCGCGGACGGCTGGCGCAGCCCGCTCACCTTGCGCACGTACTGCAGCGCCGCCGCCCGCACCTCCTCGTCGGTCGTGGGCGGCTCGAAGTGGTAGAGGACGCGGATGTTCCGGCACATGCGCTTCCCATACGGCCGGCGCGGCGCCCCGGCCACGCCGGCTTGAAGCGGCGCGGCGGCGCCGTGCCTTGCAGCGGCGCGGGGGCGCCGCCATGGGAGCGGGGTGCTCCCCTCGCGCCCGGCCGCCGCCCTGGCGCTCGCGACGGCGCTGGGTGGGTGCGCCGGCGCGGGCTCCCCGGCGACTGCCGAGCGGCCTCCGGGCCACGGAGAGGACGCGGTCTTCACGCGCGACTCGCCGCTCGCCAGCGGCCGCGAGATGGCGCGCCGCACGCTCACCCCGCTCACCTGGTTCCACGCGCAGCGCACGCTCGCGGAGCGCTCGCAGGCCCTCGTCGAGCGCCCCGTGGACCTGGCGCGGGAGCGGTTCTCGGTCTACGTGCCCGGGGGTGCGCCGCCGGCCGAGGGGTGGGGGCTGCTCGTCTTCGTGCCGCCCTGGGACGAGCCGACCCGGCCGCGGCGCTGGCGCGGCGCGCTCGACCGCCACGCCCTCGTCTTCGTGGCCGCGGAGCGCTCCGGAAACGACGCCGCCATCCTCGACCGGCGCCTGCCGCTCGCGCTGCTGGCGTGGGAGAACGCCCGCGCGCGCTGGCCCATCGACCCGCGCCGCGTCTACGTGGGCGGGTTCTCGGGCGGCTCCCGCGTCGCGCAGATCGCGGCGCTCGCCTACCCCGACGTCTTCCGCGGCGCGCTCCTCCACGCCGGCAGCGATCCCATCGACGGCAGCCGGGGCACCTACATCCCGCCCGCCGACCTCTTCCGCGCCTTCCAGAACACGCCGCTCGTCTACGTCACGGGCGATCGGGACGAGGTCAACCTGCGCGACGACGAGGTGAGCCGGGCGTCGATGCGGGAGCGTTGCGTCCTCGATCTGCGCATCGTCACGCCTCACAAGCTGGCGCACGAGGCGCTCGACCCGGGATCGCTCGACCGCGCCCTCGACGCGCTGGAGCGGCCTCCGGCGGTCGAGGCCGGCGAGCGCGAGCGCTGCCGGGCGCGGCTCGAGCGCGAGGTCTCCTCCCGGCTCTCCGACGTGGAAGCCGACGTCGGCCGCGGCGACCGCGCGGCGGCGCTCGCGCGCATCAAGGCCGCGGACGCGGAGTTCGGCGGCCTCGCGGCTCCCGCCATCGTCGAGCTGGAGCGGCGGCGGCTGGCGCTTCCGTGAGGCGCACGGAGGCGCCGCCATCAGCGCGCCGGCGCCGGCGCCGGCTCCGCGAGCGCGAACGCGACGAGCGTGCGCCCCGGCCTGTAGCCGAAGAGCGGGTTGCCGCCCGCGGCCACCGCCACGTACTGGACGCCGTCGACGGCGTAGCTCACCGGCGGCGCGTTCGCACCCGAGGGGCAGCGCCCCTGCCAGAGGAGCTCGCCCGTGGCGGCATCGAGCGCGTCGAGGTGCCCGTCGCCCTCGCCGGTGAAGACGAGCCCGCCGGCGGTGGCGACCACGCCCCCGACGAGCGGATCCGGCGTGCGGTGCTGCCAGCGGATGGCGCCGGTGGCGAGGTCGACGGCGGAGAGCGTCCCCCAGCGCTCGGCGGCGGCCGGCTCCAGCGACGCGTAGCGCAGCGCGGGGCGGTCGCCCTCCGCGGGAGCCTCGTGCAGCGCGTACCGCGTCGGCAGGTGGATGCCGGCGACGAAGGCCCAGCCGCGCGCCGGGTCGACCGCCACCGGCGACCAGCTCACGCCTCCGAACGCGCCCGGGTGGATCTCCACGCCCGCCGCCGTCGGGCGCGCGAACAGGTTCTTCTGCGGGACGACCGGGTCGGAGCGGACCAGCAGCTCGCCGGTCACCCGGTCGTGCACGAACACCCAGCCCAGCTTGCTCGCCTGCGCCACCGCGGCGACGCGCTTCCCGCGGTGCGTCAGGTCGAGGAGGACGGGCGGGCTCGCCACGTCGTACCCCCAGACGTCGTGCGGCACCTGCTGGTGGAACCAGCGGAGCCGGCCGGTCGCGGCGTCGAGCGCGACGAGCGAGACGGTGTAGAGGTTGTCGCCGGGCCGGGAGGCGTCCTCGAGCTGGGGAGAGGGGTTGCCGGTGCCGAAGAAGAGCAGCCCGCGCTCCACGTCGATGGTGGGCGTGGTCCAGGCCGAGCCCCCGCCGAAGCGCCACGCGTCGCGCCGCGACGGCGCCGCGGCCCGCTCGGCGGCGAGGTCGCGCCCGAGCGGCACGCCGTCGGGCGTCGTGGGCGTGAAGCGGCCTTCCCACCCGGACTCCGGGACGGTGTCGAAGCGCCAGGCGCGCGCGCCGGTCTCGACGTCGTAGGCGGCGAGGAAGCCCGGCCGGCCGTAGCGGCCGTCCACGCCCACGACCGCGCCCTCGGGCGCGCCGGGGCGCGGGGACTCGAGGTGGAGCCCGTAGCCGACCCCGGTGATGCCGACGATCACCTTCCCCGCGTGCACCACGGGCGCCATGTTGATCCCGACCCCGGTGCTGCCCCCCACGCGCAGCTGGCGCAGCGGGTCGGCCGGGGCGAGCGCAGCCGCCACCTCGGTCGGCCCCGCGTCGGCGCCCGCGACGTCGACGTCCCAGGCCACCCCCCCGGTGGCCGCGTCGAGCGCGACGAGCCGCGCGTCCACGGTGCCGACGAAGACCTTGCCGTAGGCGACGGCGACCCCGCGGTTCGCCGGGCCGCAGCACATCTTCCAGCCCGGCCGGAGCCGGTGGTCGTAGCGCCAGCGCAGGTGGCCGTCGCGTGCGTCGAGCGCCACCACGTGGTCGAAGGCGAGCGAGAGGTACATGACGCCGCCCACGACGATGGGGGTCGCCTGGAACGCCGCGTCGGCCCCCGCCTCGAACGACCAGCGGGGCGCGAGCCGCGCCACGCTCGCCCTGTCGATCTGCGTGAGCGGCGAGAAGCGCTGCTGCCCGTAGTCGCGGCCGTAGCTCGGCCAGTCGCCGGCCGCGGGCGCCGCGATGCGCTGCGTCGCCTCGTCGAGCGGGGCGCGCGCGGCGGGCGCGGGCTGCGCCGCGCTGCACGCCGCCGCGAGGGCGAACAGGGTCGGCACGTGGCGCATGGTGGTCCCTGTGATGCGGCGCCCGTCTGCACTCCTGGTCCTCTTGGGGCGGTGCGGCCGAGGGCAGGGGCGCGCGGACGCCGCGGTGTCCCGGCGGTGGACGCGCGCTTACGTTCGGGGAGGAGGGGGAACCACCGCCATGCTCCGCCTGCTCGGCCGCGGCTCGCGCACGCCGCTCACCTCGGACCAGCGGAGCGCGTTCGTCGCCGCGCTCCTCGGCTGGACGATGGACGCGTTCGACTACTTCATCGTCGTCCTCGTGTACGCCGAGATCGCCGCCGACTTCGGCACGTCGCTCACGCAGATGGCGTTCCTCACCACGGCCACGCTCGTCATGCGGCCGGTCGGGGCGCTGCTCTTCGGGCTGTGGGCCGACCGCGCCGGGCGCCGCGTGCCGCTCATGGTCGACGTCCTCTTCTACTCGACCGTGGGCTTCCTCTGCGCCTTCGCCCCGAACTACACCGTCCTGCTCGTCCTGCGCCTGCTCTACGGCATCGGCATGGGCGGCGAGTGGGGGCTCGGGGCGGCGCTCGCCATGGAGAAGATCCCGGCGGAGCGCCGCGGCTTCTTCTCGGGCGTCCTGCAGGAGGGGTACTCCGCGGGCTACCTGCTCGCCTCGGCGACCTTCCTCGTCGTGCACTCGGTGCTCGGGCTCTCCTGGCGCTGGCTGTTCGCGGTGAGCCTCGTGCCCGCGCTGGTGAGCCTCCTCATCCGCTCCCGCGTGCGCGAGTCGGAGGTGTGGAAGACGACGCGCGAGGAGATGAAGGCGACGCGCACCAGCTTCAAGGACGTCTTCCTGTCGCCTGCGGTGCTCCGGCGCTTCGCGTACCTCGTCGCGCTCATGACCTTCTTCAACTGGATGAGCCACGGCACCCAGGACGTCTACCCCACCTTCTTGCAAAAGGGCGCGCACCTCTCCGCCACCACCGCCACCTGGATCGCCATCGTCTACAACGTCGGCGCCATCGTCGGCGGGATGGTCTTCGGAGGGATGTCGGAGAGCTTCGGGCGGCGGCGGACGATCATCCTGTGCGCGCTGCTCGCGCTGCCGGTGGTCCCCATCTTCGCGTACTCGCAGACGGCCGGGCTCCTCTGCCTCGGCTCGTTCCTCATGCAGGTGTTCGTGCAGGGCGCGTGGGGCATCATCCCGGCCCACCTCACCGAGCTGTCGCCGGACGCCATCCGCGGCTTCTATCCGGGGGTCACCTACCAGCTGGGGAACTGCCTCGCCGCCTTCAACCTCCCCATCCAGCAGGCGCTCGCGGTGCGCCACGGCTACCCGTTCGCGCTGGCGGCGACGATCGTCCCGGTGCTCCTCGGCATCGCCATCCTGGTGGCGCTCGGGCCGGAGGCGCGCGGCATCCGCTTCGGGGCGGCGCGCCGGCGCGAGGCGGCGCCGTCGCCCGCGTGACCGGGAACATCAGGCGCGCGGGGCGGCGATGCGCGGCGCGGAGCGGTGTCGGCGCGCGATGAGGCGCGCCAGGTAGACGACGATCGCCGCGTTCACGGCGAGGAGCGCGAAGCGCGCCGGGCGGGGCCGGTGCAGCAGGTGGACGAGCTCGAAGGGGAGCGGCACGCCGGTGGCACCCGCGACGATCCACGGCCCCCACGGCCAGCCGCGCCACAGGGCGAACCCCTCGAACGCGGAGACGACCGCGTCGAGCGCCAGGCCGATCTCGACCCAGCGCAGGCCCCGCTCGCTGAGCAGCACCGCCAGGCCGCGTCCCGCGAGGATGGCGAGGTGGTGTCCGAGGTGGTCCTGCCACGCCCGCGCCAGCTCGCGCACGGCGTCGATCCGGCCGCTCGCGGCGAGGACCACGACCGCGACCGCGCCGGCGGCCTCGGCCGCCGCCTTCACCGCCTTGTAGGCGATGACGAGCCGCAGCCCGGCGTCGCGCCTCGGCGGCAAAGCGTCAGCGCGCGGCGGCGTGGGGCGCGCTCGCCGTCCGCGCCAGGAGGTCCACGAGGTACGGCTTCCACACCGCGGCCTGCGTCAGCGTCTGGTGGCCGATGGTCTTCTCGCTCTCCGGCACGAGCGTGAAGCGCCCGCCGGGCACCTTCGCCACCGTCCGCTCCATGATGCCGAGGTCGCTCGGGTTGATCTCGTCGTCGGCGAAGTTCACGGCCGCGAGCGGCGCCCGGATCTTCGCCAGGTCCGGCTCGGGGTCGTAGTCCCACGACGACTCGTACCAGTAGAGATAGTCGTTCGCGTCGAAGCGCCGGCCCGCCTCCTCGACCAGGCGGGCGTAGAGCGTCTCCGCGTCCTTGCGCGTGGGCGCCTCGCGCTGCAGGCGCACCGGGCTGTCGACCATGATGGTGAAGATCGGGACCACCCTCGTCCAGCGCTGCGGCGGCTTCGCGTAGTCGCCGCCGTTCCACTCGGGGTCGGCGCGGATGCTCTCCGAGACCACCTTGCGCCAGAGGAGGTTCCGGCCGGAGATCTGGACCGGCTGGCTGGCGATGGGCATGAGCGCGTCCATCATGTCGGGCCAGCGCTCCCCCCACATCCACGTCATCATCCCGCCCATCGACGTGCCGACGACGGCGCGCAGGTGGTCGACGGCCAGCCCCTGCGTGACGAGGAGGTGCTGGGCGGCGACGACGTCGGCGTAGCCGTATCGCGGGAAGCGCGCCTTGAGCCCGTCGCTCGGCTTCGACGAGCCGCCGCGGCCGAGCCCGTCCGGCAGGATGACGTAGTAGCGGGAAGCGTCGAGCGGCTGGCCCGGCCCGAACAGCTCGCCCCCGAGCGACGGCTGCAGGAAGCTCTTGCCGGTGCCGGTCGTACCGTGGAGGAGCAGGACGGCGTTCGTGACGCGGCCGGCGCCGTCCCGCTGCGGCGTCCCGACCGTCGTGTAGTGCAGCTTCACCTCGGGCAGCACGTCGCCCGACTGGAAGCGGAAGTCGCGCGCCACCCAGTCGCCCTCCTTCTGGCCGGGGAAGGCGGCCTGCGGGGTGGTGGCGGGAGGGGCGCCGAGGAGCGTCGCCACGAGCGCGCCGAGCGCGGGGGTGGGCGTCATGCGCTCTCCCGTAAGCGAGCGGTGGCGCGCGCGCACCGCCGCCGCCGCGCCCTCAGCGGGCCGCCTTCCGCAGGAGGGCCTCGAGCCCCGGCCACGCGGCGTGGCGCAGCGAGAACTTGCGGGTGGCGTCGCCCCATCGCTCCCCGCGCGCCGCCCGCGCGAAGAGGGCGTCCGGGTCGACCACCCAGGCGCCGCCGGTGGCGGTGACGCCCCGCGCGAGGAGCGGGTCCGGCGGGCACCCGGCGCTCGGGCCGAGGAGGATGAACTCCCGGGCCCCGCGGGCGTGCCCGAGGAGCGCCTCCAGGCTGCCGTTGAGGAGCGTGGTGCTGGTGCACACCACCTCGGCGCAGCCGGCGAGCCGCGCCGGGTCGAGCGTCACCTCCAGGCCCGGCACGCGCTGCACCAGCTCCTCCTTCAGCTCCAGCACGGTGAGGTCGACCCCGGCGTCGCGCGCCTGACGCACGAGCGGCGGGAAGAAACCGACCATCCCCAGGCGGTCTCCCCGGCGCAGCGCCAGCGACCCGAGCGAGCTCGACGCCGGCTCGGGGGCGTAGCCGGCGCGGTCGAGGAGATGGCGGGTGAGCGCGTTCATGGCGGCGAGCGCGAGCGAGCGGCCGCCGCTGTCCGTGCCGGTGAACCGCTCCGCGAGCGCCTCCGGCCGCGCGCCCGCCAGCGCGGCCGGGTCCTGGCCCTGGAGCGCGCGCCGCGCGCCGTCGAGCAGCACGTAGGCGAGACCGGTGCTGCCGTCGGCGAGCTGCACCGCGCAGAAGGAGCCGTGGTGATCGGGCTCGCCGCCCTCCGGCGGGACCAGCACCCGCGCCACGGCGGGCGCGGAGAGCTCGCGCGCCATCCGCGCCGCCATCGCGACCAGCTCCTCGGCGAGTCCGCTCATGCGAACCTCCCTCCCTCGTGGCGGCGTCACCGGGCGACGCGCGCGACCGTGTCCCACGTGCGCGTGGTGACGTCCTTCCCGAACGTCTCCTCGATGAGCTGCATGAAGACCGGCCCGCGCGGGCCGGGGACGTACGCGCTCAGGACCTCCTGCCCGACGAGCTGCAGGAGCCGGGCGCCCTCGCGCGCCCGCGGCAGCGCCGGCGCGCGCCTCGGCCGCGAGCGGAGGAAGGTGACGATGCGCTTCGCGCCGCGGGGCAGCCGGAAGGGCGCGAACGGATCGGAGGCGAGCAGCTCCCGCAGCGCCTCGACCTCGCGGACGATGGCGGGGAAGGCCTTCTCCAGGCGCGCGGTCATCGCCGCCTCGGCGCGCTGTTCCAGGGAGCGCCGCGCCGTCCGCCGCGCCCCGAAGATCACGTTGCCGCTGGCGAGCACCGTCCGGACGTCCTCGAAGCCGGCGGCCTCGAAGGCGGCCCGGACCTCGGGCATGCGCGCGTTCATGGGGCTGACGCCGCGCAGGAAGGCCACGTAGCGCGCCCTCGCCATCAGTACTCGAAGCCGCTCCCGCCGATGAACTCGCGCAGCATCGACGTGGGCGGCACGTGGTCGGGGTAGATGGTGACGAAGCGGTCGAGGAGGAGGCGGAGCCGCCACGCCACCGCGTACGCCGGGGAGGAGGGCGGCACCTCCAGCAGGTAGCGCTCGGCGTAGACCTTGAGCACGGACGGCTCGTAGACGAGCGCGCTGTCGAACACGGCGTCGGCCTCGCCCTGGTAGGGGAAGATGTGGCGCCGCTCGCCCCGCTGCACCGAGCGCCAGCGCAGGATGTTCTCGTCGGCGCGGTAGCCGCGCCCGTGGCGGTCGCGGACGATGCGGCGCAGGAGCCGCAGGTCGGTGGCGGAGGTGCGCGAGAGCCGGTCGAAGGGGAGCGTCGTCTGCGGCTGGATGAAGACGCGGAACAGCTCGCCCTGGCGCGGGATGCCGCCGAGCAGGCGCGGGTTGAGCCCGTGGATCCCCTCCAGCATGAGGACGTCGCCGGGCGCGAGCCGGATGACCGGCCCGCCCGACGGGCGGCTCCGCCCGGTGAGGAAGTCGTAGCGGGCGGTCGCCACCTCCTCGCCGGCGAGGAGGCGCCGCACGTGCTGCTGCAGGAGCTCGACGTCGAGCGCCTCCAGCGCCTCGAAGTCGTACTCGCCGTGCTCGTCGCGC
>DASTGH010000377.1:0-12329 GCA_035719345.1 Anaeromyxobacteraceae bacterium | reverse complement strand
GTCGCCGCGGCGGGCGCGCCACCGTCTCCGCCGACGCCGCCGGCGCGCCGCTCTTCCGGCGTGGCTGGCGCGCGCGCGTCGGCGCGGCCCCGCTCCGCGAGTCGCTCGCCGCCGGCTACGACGGGGAGGAGCCGCTCCTCGACCCGATGTGCGGCTCGGGCACGATCGCCATCGAGGCGGCTGCCATCGCGGCGCGCCGCCCGCCGGGCGCGGGCCGCCGCTTCGCGTTCGAGGGCTGGCCCGGGCACGACCCGGGGCGGACCGAGGCCGTCCGGCGGCGGCTGGCGGCGGGGGAGCGCCCTCCGCCCCACCCCATCCACGCCTCCGACCGGAACATGGGGGCGCTCCGGCTGGCCCAGAAGAACGCGGCCTCGGCGGGGCTCGAGGCGGCCGTCCACTTCGCGCGCGCGGACGCGTCGGCCGCGCCCGCCCCGGAGGGACCGGGTCTCCTCGCCGTGAACCCACCGTACGGGGAGCGCCTGGCGGAGGGTGCGGAGGAGGCCTGGCGCGCGCTCGGCGTCCTGCTCGACCGCCTGCCCGGGTGGCGCGCGGCCGTGATCGGCCCCGAGCGCGGCCTCGCCCACCACCTGGCGCGCACCCCGCGCGAGGTCCTGGCGGTGGCGAACGGCGGGCTGCGCTGCCGCCTGCTCCTCCTCGGCGGCTAAGCGCTCGATTTCACCCCAAGAGAGCCCCCGTCCAGGCGAGCCGCGGCGAGGCAGCCGACCCAACTTTGCGGCGCCGTGCTCAAGCGGTTCCGCCAGCGCCTGTCCGCACGCCACCTCCTCGTCCCGTCGCGGGCGCGCCAGGGGCTCGCCAAGCTCGCGGTGCGGCGCGTCGGCCACACCTTCCGCAACGAGACGGTGGCGCTCCGCGACGTGGACGTCGACGTCCACACGGGCGAGTTCGTCTGCCTGCTCGGCCCGTCGGGCTGCGGCAAGTCGACCCTGCTCTACGCGCTCGCCGGGCTGGTGAAGCCGTCGGGCGGGCACATCTCGCTCGACGGCCGGGACGTGACCGGCCCGGGCCCGGACCGCGTGCTCGTCTTCCAGGAGCCGGCGCTCTTCCCCTGGATGACGGCGCTCCAGAACATCTCCTTCGTGCTCCGCGCCAAGGGTCTCTCCCGCGCCGCCGCCCACGCGCGGGCGCGCGAGTTCCTGGCGCGGGTGCACCTCGACGGCTCCGAGGACGCGCTCCCGCACGAGCTCTCCGGCGGCATGCGGATGCGCGTCTCGCTGGCGCGCGCGCTCGCCATGGACCCCTCGGTGCTGCTCATGGACGAGCCCTTCGGCGCGCTCGACGCGCAGACGCGCGGCCACATGCACGAGCTCCTGCAGAGCATCACCATGCAGGACCGCAAGACGGTCGTCTTCGTCACCCACGACATCCGCGAGGCGCTGGTGCTCGGCGACCGCGTCGTCGTCATGGCCGGGCGGCCCGGCTTCGTGCTGCAGGACCTCGAGGTCCGGCTGCCGCACCCCCGCGATCCCGACGATCCGGCGCTGGTCGAGCTGTCGCGCCGGATCCGCAGCATGCTCGGCGCCGCCGAGCGCGCCACGCCACCCCCCATCGCGTCGAAGGACCCGTCCCATGAAGCCTCCGCTCCTCGAGCGGGCCCTCTCCCTGGCCGCGCTGCTCCTCCTGTGGGAGCTCGTCTCTAGGTTCGGCCCCTGGCCGCGCTACCTGTTCCCGGGCCCGGTCGCTGTCCTGGCGAGCCTCGCCGCCATGGCCGGGGACGGCCGGCTGGCCGCGGCGGTGCTCCGCTCGCTCGGGCGGCTTGCCCAGGGCTACCTGCTCTCCGTCGCCGTCGGCGTCCCGCTGGGCGTGGTCATGGGGCGCTCGCGCCTGCTCCAGGTCTCGGTGAAGCCGCTCGTGCTCGGGCTGCAGGCGCTGCCGTCGATCTGCTGGCTGCCGCTGGCACTCCTCTGGTTCGGCCTCTCGGAGAAGGCGATCGTGTTCGTCGTCCTCATGGGCTCGCTCCTCGCGGTCGCCATCGCCACCGAGGACGGGGTGGCGGCGATCGATCCCCTGCTCCTGCGCGCCTCCGGCGTGTTCGGCGTGCGCGGCCTGCGCTTCTACGCGGGCGTCCTGCTCCCGGCGGCGCTCCCCGGCATCGTCACCGGCCTCAAGCTCGGCTGGAGCTTCGCCTGGCGGGCGCTCATGGCCGGCGAGCTGCTCTTCGTGGCGGGCGGCCTCGGCCAGCTCCTGCAGCAGGGCCGCGAGGTGCTCGACGTCCCGCAGGTCATGGCGGTGATGCTGGCCATCGTCGCCGTGGGCATGCTCACGGATCAGGGGCTCTTCCGCTTCGCGGAGGTGCGCGTGCGGCGGCGCTGGGGCCTGGCCGAGGCGCACTGAGGAGGGATGGCCATGTGCCGCTCCGCCGCGCTCGCCGTCGCCATCGGTCTGCTCGCCGCCTGCAAGCAGGGCGCGGGCGATCCGTCGGCGCCCATCCGCCTCGGCTTCTTCCCGAACCTCACCCACGCGCAGGCGCTCGTGGGAGACGCGGAGGGCGCGTTCGCGAAGGCAGCCGGCGCGCCGGTCCAGACGCGCCAGTTCAACGCCGGACCGGCGGCCATGGAGGCGCTCCTCGCCGGCGACCTCGACCTCTGCTACGTGGGGCCGGGGCCGGCCACCATCGCTCACCTCAGGTCCCAGGGCGAGGCGCTCCGGGTCATCGCCGGCGCCGCCTCGGGCGGCGCGGTCCTCGCCGCCCGCACCGCCCGCGCCCCGGGCGACCTCGCCGGAAAGCGCGTCGCCTCGCCGCAGCTCGGCAACACGCAGGACATCGCGCTCCGCGCCTGGCTCGGCAAGCAGGGCCTGGCCATCGGCGACGGCGCCGGCGCGGTCCGGGTCACGCCGCTCGCCAACCCCGACATCCTCGCGCTCATGAAGCGCGGCGACCTCGAGGCGGCGTGGGTGCCGGAACCCTGGGGAGCGCGGCTGCGCGCCGAGGCGAGCGCGCACGTGCTCGTCGACGAGCGCGACCTGTGGGAAGGCCGCCGGTTCCCGACCACCGTGCTCGTCGCCAGCCAGCGGGCGCTCTCGGGGCGGCGCGCCGCGGTCGTCGCGCTGCTCCGGACGCACCTCGCGCTCACCGCCCGGTGGAAGGAGGACCCGACCGCCTTCGCGCGCGCGGCCAACGCCGCCTACGGCCGGCTCGCCGGTCACCCGCTGCCGGAGCCGGTCCTCCTCGATGCCTTCTCACGCCTCGAGCCGACCTCCGATCCCCTCGCGGCACAGCTCGCCGAGGGGGCGCGACGGGCGCAGGCGCTGCGCTTCGCCCCTCCGGGGGACCTCGATCGGCTCGTCGACCGGTCGCTGCTCGAGGAGGCGCTCCACGCCGCCGCCCGCTAGCCGGGTCTCGCGGCGGGTCGCGCGCTGCCTTGGCCATGAAGATGTTGCCGGAGGGCCCCCGGGTCGCCTCGGAGGGGCCGCACGATGGCGCGCATGGACAGCCGACGGGAGCTCGAGCTGGCGGTGGTGGAGGGAGCGCTCCAGGGCGAGCCGGTCGAGCCGGCTCGCGTGGCGCACCTCGCCCGCCTGCTCGGGTACGACGAGCGGCTGCTCCTCCACTTCCGCCGCTACCACGGGCCCTGGCGGACCCGCGTCGCGCGGGCCCTCACCTTCGTGGGAGACGGCCGCGCCTGGACGGCGATCGCGCTCGGCTTCCTCGCCACCCGCGAGCCGACGGCGGGTCACCTCGGGTGGCGCGTCGGCGCCGGGGCCACCCTCGGCGCGCTCGCCGCACAGGTCCTGAAGCGCACGCTCAACCGGCGGCGGCCCGACTCGGCCATCGACGGCTTCGAGGCCCTCGCTCATAACCCGGACGCCTTCTCGTTCCCCTCGGGCCACTCCGCGGCCGCCTTCGCGGTGGCGGTCGCGCTTGCGGGGGAGCCCTGGTGCGCGGGGCCGCTCTCGCTGCTGCTCGCCACCGGGGTCGCCCTGTCGCGGGTCTACCTCGGCGCACACTATCCGCTGGACGTCATGGTGGGGGGCCTCCTCGGGGCCCTGGCGGGCGTCGGAGCGCGACTGCTCGTTCCGTAGGGCCTGGGTGTTATAAGGTCGCCACCCCCAGGAGGGCCCTCGTGGACCCCATCGTCCTCGGCGACCTGACCGCCACCTTCGACCGCAACGCTCCGAACCAGCTCCACGTGCGCCTCGCCGGGAAGAGCGCCAGCCGTGACGCCGGAAAGGTGCTGGCCCCGCTCTTCGACCAGACGCTGGCGGTCGCCTCGACCGAGAACCGCGTCATCGTGCTGCACTTCGAGAAGCTCGAGTACTTCAACTCCTCCACCATCGCGGCGCTCGTCCAGTTCATCCGCTCCGCGCAGGAGAAGAAGCTCGGGCTCACCGTCGTCTACGACGCCGCGCTCAAGTGGCAGGCGATGAGCTTCGACGCGCTCCGCCGCGCCATGAAGCCGTTCCAGACGCCGGGCGGGAGCCCGGGCGTCATCTTCTCCACCGCGGTCGAGAGCTAGCCGCCCACCACCCGCAGCGCCGCCGAACCGCGGCGGGCGACGAGCATCATCGTGACGTCGTCGTCCTGCCGGCCGCGGAACGCGCTCACCTCGGCGAAGAGGGCCTCCAGCGCCTCCGGCGGCGGGCGGCTCGCCACCCGGGCCAGCGCCGACGCCAGCCGCTCGTCGCCGTACATCTCGCCCGAGGGCGACATCGCCTCGGTGGCGCCGTCCGTGTAGAAGAGCGCCACGTCCCCCTCCGACATGGCCAGCTCGTGGTCCTTCACCTCGCCGTTGAGCTCGCGGGAGAGGCCGATCCAGCACCCGTCGTTGCTCACCGACTCGACCTGCCCGGTGGCGCGGCGCCAGACGAGGATGTCCTGGTGCTTGCCGGCGACGGTGAGGCGGTCCTCGTGCAGCTTGACGAGGTTGAGCGTCATGTAGCGACCGGTGCCGAGGCGCTCGATGTTCTCCATGAGCACGCCGTTCACCGCGCGGAACACGCCCGCCGGGCCGAGCTGCGGGTTCTCCTGCACCAGGGCGAGGATGCTCGTCTGCGTCATCATCATGACGAGCCCCGACTCGACGCCGTGGCCGGAGACGTCGCCGATGGCGAGCCAGCGGTCGCCGTCGGGCGTCTGGATGATGTCGTAGTAGTCGCCGCCGACCTCGTCGGCCGGCTGCATGCGCGCCGCGATCTCCCACGGCCCGACCCGGCCGCTGGGCGGGAGGAGCGCGGTCTGGATGCGCTTCGCGACCTCCATCTCGCCCCACAGGGCGTCGCGCGCCGCCGCCAGCTCCTGGCGCGAGCGGTCGAGGTCGGCGTTGGCCCGGGTCAGGTCCTCGCGCGCGCGGAACTCCTTCTCCACGTACCCGTACTTCACGACGCTGATCGCCACCGCGACGATGACGGTGGCCCACAGGAAGTACATGTGGTTGACGAGCGTCTCGACGTGGTAGACGCCGCCCCAGCCCACGTTCAGCAGGATGTAGATGACGACCACCATCACGCCGGAGAGCGCAGCGTGCATCGGGCGCCAGGGGAGGAGCAGCGCCACGCACATGATGACGAGGTTCAGGCCCGAGTAGTACGTGGAGTCGAAGCCGCCCAGGTCCACCGTCATCCAGGCGATGCCGCCGCCCACCAGCGCCGCGATGGCGTAGCCGTGCAGGAACGACTGGCGGCGCGGCCGCGTCTTGCGGATGAGGAGGAGCTGCAAGCAGAGCACGGCCGTGATCGTCGCCCGGTACCAGGCGAAGCGCCCGAGCAGCTCGGGCGGCATGGTGAGCCAGTCGAGGAAGAGGAAGAGCGGGACCATCGTGATCCCGAGCGCGGCGACGTGGCCGCTCCAGGCGTGCACGAGGGCGTCCCGGTGCGCGGCGAAGCCGCTGCGGACCGGAGGCGAGCCCTGGGCCGCCGCGCTCAAGGCGCTCCCCGAGCCGGCTTCTCGAGCCGCAGGAACATCTGGCACCGCGAGTCGTCGTAGGAGATGGTCTTGCGCGCGGCCTCCAGGCCCTCGGTGAGCGCCAGGAAGCTCTCCTCGGTGCGCAGGAAGAGCGACCAGTCGAGCCAGTACTCCATGTAGAGCCGGCTGGCGTGGTTCACGTGGAAGTTCCCGACGAGGAGCGTGCCGCCCGGGAGCAGCAGGTCGTACATCCGCTCCAGGACCGCCCGCGCCACCGGTGGCGTGAGGTAGTCGAAGAGCCCCATCGAGTAGACGAAGTGCTGGCGCCCGAGGCGCTCGGCGAGGTCGCGCGCGCGGAGCATGGTCCGCACCGAGTCGTGGTGCCAGGAGACGCGCAGCCCGGCGTCGAGGCTGTGCTCGATGCGCGCGACGTTCTCGCGCGCCGCCGCCAGCGCGTGCGGGTCCTGGTCGAGCAGGGCGCAGTGGAACCGGGCTGCGTCCTCGGGCTTCTGGAAGACGTCCTGCAGCTCCCAGGCGGGCCCGGCGGCGACCGAGAAGAACCGGAAAGGCTCGCGCGCCGGCCAGCGCGCGGCGACCTCGCGCAGCACGCACGGGACCCAGCGGCGTCGGTTGCGGACGGCGTGCGCACCCGGCGACTCGACCGAGTGCTTGTGCATGAGCTGCCCGAAGAGCGACTCGCCCGTGTAGCGCGCCTCGTAGATGAGCCTCATCATCTCGGCGTCGCCGGCGTAGCCGTATGGCTTCAGGTTCGTGCGGAGCATGATGGGCGCGGTCTCGATGTACGGCCACGCCTGACGCCGCAGGTAGAATCCGTGCCGCTCGTGCTCCTCCTTGGTGAAGCCGGCCGTCACCTCCGCCAGCTGCCCCACCTGGTGGTCGAGATAGGCCATGAAGGCGCGGCCCACCGTGCCGAGCAGCGCCTCCCGGGCCGTGGCCGCAGCGTCGGCCGGTTCCTGGGCGAGGAGCGCGTCCTGGTCGTCGAGGAAGCGCCTCCAGACGGAGAGGTCGTAGGTGAGATCGGAGATGAACGCGCGGAACTCGGGGCGGACGATCTCCTTGTGCGCGAGCACCGCCGGAACGCTCTGGAACGCGTTCTTGAGATCGACGATCTTGCGGTCGAAGACGAGCGAGCGCGCGTCGTAGACGTCGTCGAGGAAGACGATCCGGCCGCCGTCGGGCCCCTCGGCGTGGAAGCGGCAGCGGGTGAGGCGTGCCTCGCGGTCGCCGAGGCGGACGAGCACGCGGTCGAACACGGTGCGATCCGCCGGCGCGGGGCCGGGGAAGCGCACCCGCAGCGCGATGCGGGTGGCGGCGGAGAGGAGCACCGGGACACGGCGACCGCCCAGCTCCAGCTCGGCTGGCAAGGTCGGCTCTGGCGCGCCGTGGGCGCCCGTGGCGGCGTGGGTTCTGGCGGTCACGAGGCCGCCTCCCCGCGCGGCCCCCGCTCTCGCTGGTACACGGCCGACACGGCGAGCCTGCTCGTCGTGTCGACGTAGAAATCCACGAGGCACCGGCCCTCGTAGGCGATGCGCGTGAGCCCGAGGCCGCTCTTCCCGGTGCCGTAGTCCTCGGCGGCGACGAGCTTCATCTTCTCGATGTACGCCTCGAAGGGATCCTGGTGGCCGCGGATCCACTGGATGGCGAGGTCGAACTGGCGGAGGGCCCCCGGGTCGTCGCCGACCGGATTCTTCACCTCGACCGTCACGTCCTCGGGCGCGGCCTGCACGGTGAGCTCGACGGGCGGGGAGTCGTCGGCCCAGCGGCCGTACTTGACCGCGTTCTCGAGCAGCTCCTGGGTCACCATGCAGAGCGCGTACGCCTCGTCGTCCCCCAGCCCGGCGCCGAGCAGCGTCCGCCGGCACGGCTCCCACGCCTCGGGGATGGCATCCCACGTCGGGGCCAGACGGAGCGCGAGCGTGGTGGGGACCATCTGGGCGGCAGTGTACTCGCGGCCGGGGACCTCGCCCAGCGGCCAGCCCTGCCGGCTGGTGGTCCGCTGTGCGAAACGCACCCCGCGTGACGGCGCGGTGCGGCGGAGTGTCCCTGCCGGGCTACTTGGCCAGGGCTCGGCTGCGCGGATGCCGCACGTCCGTCCCACGAACCATGTACACGACCATCTCGGCGACGTTGATGGCATGGTCGCCGAAGCGCTCCAGGTGCTTGGCCGCGAACATGAGGGCCGTGGCCCGGCGGATGGCGCGCGAGTCCTCCATCATGAGCGCCAGCAGCTCATTGAAGATCTTGAGGTAAAGGGCGTCGAGGAGATCGTCGCCCCTCATCACCTCCTCGGCCTTGTCCGGATCGCGCTCGACGAAGGCGTCGAGCGCGCGCTTGAGCTGCGCCTCGGAGAGGTCGGCCAGGGCCGACAGGTCGTGGAACGGGCGGAGGGGAGGCGCCTGGGCCAGGTCCTGGGCACGCTCGGCGATGTTCACCGCGAGATCGCCCATCCGCTCGAGGTCGGTCACGATCTTGAGCGCGGTGGTGATGAAGCGCAGGTCGCTCGCCGCCGGCTGGCGCAGCGCCAGCAGGCGCCGGCAGGCGCCGTCGATCTCCACCTCGAGCCGGTTCACCTCCGCGTCGTTCGCCTTCACCCGCTCGGCCAGCTCCGCGTTCCGCTCGGTGATGGCGCGGACGCTCCCGGCGATGGCGGCCTCGACCTTGCCGCCCATGGAGAGCAGCTTGTCGCGGAGGTCCTTGAGCTCCTGCTCGTACGTCTTGTCGGTGTGGGTCGGAGGCGACATGGGATCCCAGGGCTCGGAGGCTACCCGAACTTGCCCGTGACGTAGTCCTCGGTGCGCTGCTCGCGCGGGTTCGTGAAGATCTGCTCGGTGGCCCCGGCCTCGACGAGCTCGCCGAGGTAGAAGAACGCCGTCTGGTCGGAGACGCGGGCCGCCTGCTGCATGTTGTGCGTGACGATGATGATGGTGTAGCGCTCCTTGAGCTCGTGCATGAGCTCCTCGATCTTGGCCGTGGCGATGGGGTCGAGCGCGCTCGCCGGCTCGTCCATGAGCAGCACCTCCGGCTCCACCGCCAGGGCCCGGGCGATGCACAGGCGCTGCTGCTGGCCGCCGGAGAGCGAGACGGCCGACGCGTCCAGCCTGTCCTTCACCTCGTCCCAGAGCGCGGCGTATCCGAGGCACCGCTCCACGATCTCGTCGAGGTCGCCGGAGAACCCGTTCAGCTTCAGGCCCGCGGCCACGTTGTCGTGGATCGACATGGTCGGGAACGGGTTCGGCCGCTGGAAGACCATCCCCACACGCCGCCGGAGCCGCACCGGGTCCACGCCGCGGGCGTACAGGTTCTCGCCGTCGACGAAGACGCCGCCCTGCGACCGCGCGCCGGGCACGAGCTCGTGCATGCGGTTGAGGCAGCGCAGGAACGTCGACTTGCCGCAGCCGGAGGGCCCGATGACCGACATGATCGACCGCGCCGGGACCTCCAGCGAGACGTCCCGGAGCACGAGGCGCTCGCCGAACCAGGCCTGCAGCCCCTCGACGCGGACCTTGGCCTGGCTCATGCGCCGCCTCGCGGCGTCGAGCGGCGCAGGACCGAGCGCGCGGCCAGGTTGAGCACGCCGACGAGCAGGAGGAGCACGAGCGCCGCGCTCCAGGCCTTCTGGTGCCAGTCCTCGTACGGGCTGATGGCGTAGTTGAAGATCTGCACGGTGAGCGACGCCGTCGGCTGGTCCGGCCGCAGGTTCCAGTACTGGTTGTTGAGCGAGGTGAAGAGCAGCGGCGCGGTCTCGCCGGCGGCCCGGGCGATGGCGAGGAGCGCGGCGGTGAGGATGCCGCCCGCCGCGGTGCGGAGGACGACCCGCAGGCTCGTCCTCCAGGCCGGGATGCCGAGCGCGAGCGAGGCCTCGCGCAGGGTCGCCGGCACGAGTCGCACCAGCTCCTCGGTGGAGCGCGCCAGCGTCGGCACCATGAGCAGCGCCAGCGCCAGCGAGCCGGCCAGCATGGAGAAGCGCCGCATGGGGATGACGACGAGCCCGTAGGCGACGATCCCGACCACGATCGAGGGCACGCCCGAGAAGACCTCGGCCGTGAACCGCACCGCCCTCCCGAAGACGCCGTCGCCCTTCTCCGCCAGGAACACGCCGGCGCCGATCCCGAGCGGCAGGCCGAGGAGGCAGGCGAACCCGACCAGCATGGCGGTCCCGAGGATGGCGTTGCCGATGCCGCCGCCGGGTTCGCCCACCGGCGTCGGCAGGTTCGTGAAGAAGGCGGCGGAGAGGCCGGCCGCCCCCCTCGACACGACGAGCCAGAGGAGCGAGCCGAGCGGCACGAGCGCGGCGACCACCATCGCGCCGCACACCGCGGTCACGGCGTGGTTCACGATACGGCGACGGGCGATCGAGCGCGCCATGTCAGCTCGCCACGCGTGGGCCGCGCGCCACCACCTGCACCAGCAGGCGCGCCAGCGAGTTGAGCACGAGCGCCAGGCCGAAGAGCACGAGCGCCAGCGCGGCGAGCGCGCCGGTGTGGAGCGCGCCGGTCGCCTCCGCGAACTCGTTCGCGATGACGGCCGGGAGCGAGTACCCGGGCGCGAACAGGGAGGCGTGGATCTCGGGGGAGTTGCCGATGACCATGGTGACCGCCATGGTCTCGCCGAGCGCGCGGCCGAGGCCGAGCAGCGCGGCGCCGAGGATGCCCGGCCTCGCGTAGGGCAGGATCGCGATGCGGATCGCCTCCCAGCGCGTGGCGCCGAGCGCCAGCGCCCCCTCGCGCAGGGCCGGCGGCACCGTCTTCAGGACCTCGCTCGTCACCGAGGTGATGGTGGGCAGGATCATGACCGCCAGGATGAGGCCGCCGGCGAGGTAGCCGAGGCCGATGGGCGGGCCCTGGAACAGCGGCAGGAACCCGAGCGCCTTGCCCAGGGCCGGCTGCACCGTCTGCCGCAGCCAGGGCACCATCACGAACAGGCCCCACAGCCCGTACACGACGCTGGGGATCGCGGCGAGCGTCTCGATGGCGAAGGTGACCACCGGGCGGAGCCGCGGCGGGCCCATCTCCGAGAGGAAGAGCGCCAGCCCGACGGAGATGGGCAGCGCCACCAGCAGCGCGATCGCGCTCGTCACCAGGGTCCCGTAGACGAAGGGCAGGGCCCCGAAGGAGCCCTGCACCGGATCCCAGTCGCTGGAAGCCAGGAAGCCCACGCCGCCCGTCCGGGCGGTGGGCGCGGCGACCACCGCCAGCTCGTAGACGACGAGCCCGACCACGACGAGGACGGCCCCGCCCAGCGCGCCGAGGACGGCCGCGTAGACGCGATCGCCCGGGTTCCTCCCGGGCGATCGCACGCTGGGCTCGTCCTTGCGGACCGGGAGCGCCGCGACGGTGTCAGCGGGCGGCGGCAACGGAGACCGGCTTGCCCTGCACGGTGAGGGACTGCAGCGCCCTCTCCACCTTCTGGACCACCGGGGCGGGGAGCGCCGCGTAGTCGAGCGGCGTCGCCACCTTCTGGCCGTCGTGGATGGCCCACCACAGGAAGTTCGCGAGTGCCTCGCCCTTCGCCTTGTCCGCCTGGTCCTTGTAGAGGAGGAGATAGGTGAACGAGGCGATGGGGTAGGAGTCCTTCCCCCTGGCGTTCGTGATGGAGACGCGGAAGTCGGCCGGCATGTCGACGCCGGCCGCCGCGGCGCTGGTCGCCTCGAGCGACGGCTTCACGAACTGCCCGTCGGCGTTCTTGAGCGAGGCCACCGCCAGCTTGTTCTGGTTGGCGTAGGCGAGCTCGACGTAGCCGATGGCGTTGGGCGTGCTCTTGACGAGGCCGGTGACGCCCTCGTTTCCCTTGCCGCCGATGCCGACCGGCCACTTCACGCTCTTGCCCGTGCCCGCCTTCGCCTTCCACGCCGGGGACACCTTGGAGAGGTAGTCGGTGAAGACGTAGGTCGTGCCGGAGCCGTCGGAGCGGTGCGCCACGGCGATGGGAGCGTCGGGGAGCGTCGCGCCGGCGTTGTCCGCCGCGAGCTTCGGGTCGTTCCACCTCGTGATCTCGCCGAGGAAGATGCCGGCGAGCGTCTCGGGGGTGAGCCTCAGGCCCTGCACCGGGGCGCTGTAGGTGACGACGACCGCGCCGAGCACGGTCGGGACGTGGACGACGCCGGGGGCCCTGGCCAGCTCCGCCTCGTCCATGGGCGCGTCGGATGCGCCGAAGTCGACGGTCCTCTCCGTGATCTGCTTGATGCCCCCGCCCGAGCCGATGGACTGGTAGTTGAAGCGGATGTCGGGGTGGAGCTTGTTGTAGTCGCTGAACCACTTGGAGTAGAGCGGGAACGGGAACGTCGCGCCCGCGCCGGTGACGAGCAGCGGGCTCTGGGCGGCGGCCGCGCCGGCGCCGAGGGCGAGCAGGATTGCGAGAGCCTTCTTCATGATGGTCCTCGGGGATCGTGGTGCGGGACGCGCGGAGGTTTAAGCGCCGTCCGTGACGGGACGGTGACGGCCGGGTGAAG
>DASTGH010000376.1:0-9402 GCA_035719345.1 Anaeromyxobacteraceae bacterium | reverse complement strand
GATCGCCGCGGCCACGGCGCGAGCCGTCTCGCCGCCGTCCCGCAGGGTCTTCCGGCCGACCAGGTCGTTCGCCTGGATGGCGGTGGTGCCCTCGTAGATGGACAGGATGCGGGCGTCGCGCAGGAGCTGCGGCGCTCCGCTCTCCTCGATGTATCCGGTCCCGCCGTGCACCTGGATGCCGAGGCTGGCCACCTCCACGGACGCCTCGGTGGAGAGGCCCTTCACCAGGGGCACGAGGAACTCGTAGAAGGCGAGGTTCCGCTGCCGGGTGACGGCGTCGGGGTGGGCGTGCGCCGCGTCGTGCGCCGCGGCGGCGACGAGCGCCACCGCCCGGCAGCCCTCGGTGTACGCGCGCATGGTCATGAGCATGCGGCGGACGTCGGGGTGATGGAGGATGGGCCCGGCCTTCTTCAGGGACCCGTCGACCGGGCGGCCCTGCACGCGCTCGCGGGCATACGCCACCGCCTTCTGGTAGGCGCGCTCGGCCTGCGCCACGCCCTGCACCCCGACGCCGAAGCGCGCCGAGTTCATCATCACGAACATGTACTCGAGGCCGCGGTTCTCCTCGCCGACGAGGTAGCCGACGGCGCCCTCGCGCTCGCCGAACTCCAGCACCGCCGTGGGGCTGGCCTTGATCCCGAGCTTGTGCTCGATGCCGACGCACTGGACGTCGTTCCGGCGGCCGTCGGCCAGCACCTTGGGGCAGAGGAAGAGGCTGATGCCCTTCACGCCCTCGGGCGCGCCCGGCACGCGCGCCAGCACGAGATGGACGATGTTCTCGGCCATGTCGTGCTCGCCCCAGGTGATGAAGACCTTCGTGCCGAAGACCCGGTAGCTGCCGTCGCCCTGCCGCTCGGCGCGGGTGCGGAGCAGCGCCAGGTCCGAGCCCGCCTGCGGCTCGGTGAGGTTCATGGTCCCGGTCCAGCGGCCGCCGATCAGGTTCGGCACGTAGGCGGCCTGCTGCTCGGGCGTGCCCGCGACGAGGAGCGCGTCGATGGCGCCGTCGGTGAGCAGCGGGCAGAGCGCGAAGCTGAGGTTCGCGGCGTTCACGATCTCCATGCACGCCGCGCTGACGAGCCGGGGCAGCCCCTGCCCGCCGAGCGCCACGGGGTGCTGCAGCCCCTGCCAGCCGCCCTCGGCATACTGCCGGAACGCCTCCTTGAAGCCGGGCGTGGCGGTGACCTGGCCGCCCTCGAAGCGGGACGGGTTCCGGTCGCCGACGTCGTTGAGCGGCGCCACCACCCCCTCGTTGAAGCGGGCGCACTCCGCCAGGACCGCGGCGGCCATGTCGAGGCTGGCCTCCTCGAATCCCGGCAGGCGGGCCAGGTCGTCGATCCCGGCCAGCTCCTTCATCACGAACAGCATGTCCTTCAGCGGTGCGCGGTAGCTCATGGTCTCTCCAGGGGGGATTCTTCCCCATCGCGTCGAGGAGGTCGACGTCGAACTGCGCGGGACTGCACGACGGCTCCGTTCACGCCGAGGCGGCCACCTCGCCGGCGATGGGCTCGCGCGGCGACGGGAGCGGGAGCGCGCCGTCCGCCCACGCCTGGCGCAGCGCCTTCTTGTCGAGCTTGCCCACGCTCGTCCGGGGGAGCACGGACACGAAGAGCACGCGCTCCGGCACCGCGTACCGGCAGACGACGCCGCGCACGGCGCTGTCCTGCACGAGCGCCTTGATCTCGTCCTCGGCGACGTCCTGCCCCGGCTTCGCGACGACCACGGCCACGGGCCGCTCCGACCAGCGCGGGTCGGGCACGCCGATGACGGCCACCTCGGCCACGCGCGGGTGCTGCAGGATGACGTCCTCGAGGTCGATCGACGAGACCCACTCGCCGCCGGTCTTGATGACGTCCTTGAGGCGGTCGGTGATCTTGACCCAGCCCCGCTCGTCGACGACGGCGATGTCGCCGGTGTGCAGCCAGCCGCCGGCCCACAGCCGGTCCGAACCCTGCGGGTCCTTGAGGTAACCCTGCGTCAGCCACGGCGCGCGGACCACGATCTCGCCCGGCGACCGGCCGTCGCGCGGCACGTCGTTCATCGCCTCGTCGACGATGCGGACCTGCACCATGGGGATGGGCCGGCCCGTCCTGGTGCGCAGCTCCAGCTGCCGCTCGAGCGGCCACGCCTCCATGTGCGGGTCGAGGAGCGCGAGCGTGAGGATGGGGCAGGTCTCGGACATGCCGTAGCCGCCGAAGACGTCGGCGCCGGCCTCGAGCGCCCTGCGCGCGAGGGCCTGCGGGAAGGCGGCGCCGCCGATGATCACCTTCCAGCCCGCGAGGCTGACGCCGCTCGCCTCGGCGCGATCCAGCACCGTCTTCAAGATCGTCGGGACGCAGTGCGAGAAGGTCACCCGCTCCCGGTCGATCAGCTCGACGAGCGCGTCGGGCGCGTAGCGGCCGGGGTACACCTGCTTCACGCCGAGCGCGGTGGCGAGGTAGGGGAGCCCCCACGCGTGCACGTGGAACATGGGCGTGATGGGCATGTAGACGTCGCCCTGGTCGAACCGCCCCTGGCCCGCGCCGCCCAGCGCGGCGCGCGCCGCCACCGTGTGGAGCACGATCTGGCGGTGGCTGTAGAAGACGCCCTTGGGGAGCCCGGTGGTGCCGGTCGTGTAGAAGGTGGTCGCCAGCGTCTCCTCGGGGAGCTCGGGGAAGCCGTGGCCCGGGTCGGCGGCCGCCAGCAGCGCCTCGTACTCGGCGGCGACGGGGAGCGAGGTCCCGGGCGGCGAGGCGCCGTCGTGGAGCAGGACGACCTTCTTGCCCGGGTCGACCCGGGGCCAGATCTGCTGCAGCACCGGCAGGAACTCGCCGTTCACGAGGAGGACGTCGTCGTCGGCGTGGTTGATCGTGTAGAGGATCTGCTCCGGCGAGAGGCGGACGTTGACGGTGTGCAGCACCGCGCCCATCATCGGGATGGCGAAGAAGCACTCGAGATAGCGGTGGCTGTCCCAGTCCATCACCGCGACGGTGTCGCCGGGGCAGACGCCGAGGCCGGCGAGCCCGGAGGCGAGCCGGCGGACGCGCTCGTCCAGCTCCAGATAGGTGAGCCGCCTCCGGTCGGCGTAGACGATCTCCTGCCCGGGGGCGCGGGTGACGCCCTCCTCGAGCAGGCGCTTGATGAGCAGCGGGTAGGCGTGGGCCGAAGGATTCGGGTCGGTCATGAGGCGGAGCGTACGGGTCGCCGCGGGCGCGCCCAACGTGCGGGACGCACACCGCCCGTCCGATTTTCAGGTGGACTGATCACACCGCTGACCGGCCTGCATCCCGACGGGGGCGTGCCGTTCAGGTGTGCTCCTCCCCGCGCAGCTGCCAGAGCCGCAGCGCGAGGTGCAGATCCAGGACGCGCGTGCCGGCGCGCCAGTCGCCGAGCAGCTCGTCGATCTGCTCGAAGCGCTGCCGGAGCGTGTTCACGTGGATGCCGAGCGCGGACGCCGTCCGGCGGGCGTTGTGCTCGTGGTCGAGGTAGGCGAGCAGCGTCGCCGCCAGCGCCGACCCGCGCTTCCGGTCCGAGTCGAGGAGCTTGCCGATGGTGGTCCCGAGGAAGGCGGCGAGCTCCTCCGGCCCATGCCGCTCGAAGACGAGCGCGTAGGGGCGGAGCTCCGCCTCGGCCGCGATCGAGCCCGCGCGCCCCAGGCCGCGGAGGAGGCCCAGGCACCGGCGCAGGGACTCGTACGCCTGCGGCAGCTCGGCGAGGCGCGGCACCGGCTCGGAGACGACGCCGGTCACCTGCCGCCCGAGGCCGCGCAGGCGCGCCCGGAGCGCCTCGCGCATGCCCTGCACCGCCGGCCCGCCGGCGAGCACCAGCACGAGCCCGTCGACCTCGTCGAGGAGCGCGGACTCGAGGCCGGGGCCCGCCCGCAGCTGCCGCAGCACGTAGGCGGCGCGGTTGCCCTCGGCCTCGACCGCGGCGAGCGCCATCGGCTCGCGCAGCTCGACCCCGTGCCGCGCGGCGCGCGCCACGAGCCGGGGCACGTCGTGAGGGTGCCAGCTCAGCAGGCCGCGCAGGATGGCAGCGCGGTCGCGGCTCGCCGCCAGCTCGATCCGCTCCTGGGAGAGGAGCACGACGCCGGCGACGTTCGCGCTGCGCTCGAAGATGCGCGCCGTGAACTCGTCGAGCGGCGCCCGGGTCCAGATCACCATGGCGCCGATGATCCCCTCTCCTCCCATCACCGCCGACACCCGGCAGCTCGCGCCGGTCCCGCACGCCACCTCGACCGAGCGCGCGGCCGCGCGGCTCTCCTGCACCGCGGCGCGGATGGCGTTGCGGTGTCCCTCGAAGCGGGCGATCGCCCCCGGCTGCCCCGGATCCGGGAGCGGGCGCGCCGCCTCCGCTCCGCCGTGCGTCGGGGGCGAGGCGGTCGCGACCGGGCGGCCGCCCTCGTCCAGCACCACGACGACCCCGTCCAGCCGCGCCGCCAGCACCCGCGCGACGTCCTCCGGCCCGCCGCCCCTCGCCACCGCGGCGGTGAGCTCCTCGTGCGCGTCGGCGGCGAGCCGGATCCCCGCCGCCTGCCGGGCCAGGCGCTCGTTCGCCGCGCCCGCCTGCTCCAGCGCGGCGCGCGTCTCCTCGAAGGCGCGCGCGTTCTGCATCGCCACCGCCGCGTGCGCCGCGAGCGTGGAGAGCATGGCGATCTCCCAGCCCAGGTAGGTGCGGGCGTAGCGATCGCCCACGTACAGGATCCCCACCAGCTCGCCGCCGAGCGACACCGGCAGCCCGAGCAGCGACGAGAGCCCCTCCTCCTCGAAGATCGCGTCGACCTCCGGGTCGTGCACGAACCGGCCGTCGCGCTCGTACGACGACGACTGGTACGGTGCTCCCGCCGCCGCCACCAGGCTGATCATCCCGTAGCCGCGCTCGAGCGTGAGGCGCGGCAGCCGCTCCGACACGGCGCCGTCGGTCCAGCGCATGTAGAACCGATCGGCCGCGGCGTCGTGGCTGGCGAGGAAGGCGAGCCCGGCGCCGACGAGCTGCCGGGCGCGCGCCACGATGCCGGCCAGCACCGCCTCCACATCCCGCATCGCGGCCAGGTCGCGCGCCGACTCCAGCACGGCGACGAGACTCCGCTCGCGGAGCTTCGCCTGCTCCAGGCTCGCCCGGAGGGCGTCCAGCTCCTCGGCGGGCGCGACACCGTCGGTGTCGATTCCCGGCATCCGGAGGGCGATGATAGGCGCGGCCCGACTTCGCCGGCAAACGACCGCGGGCGACAAGAAGAGAGCCGGCGGCCTCGAGGCCGCCGGCTCGCTCTGCGCCACGGCTCGGGGCTGCTAGCGCTTCGCCGCAGCGCGGCGACGCTGCACGCGCGCCAGCAGGAGCAATACCGGCAGGACCGCCAGCACGCCGGCGTCCACGCCGCGGCCGCCCGAGGCGCAGCCACCGGCGGAGTGGCTCGAGGTGACGATCGGCCGCGCCGTGTCGTCATCGGTGTTCGGGTCCCACGCGGCGGGCGTCGTGACGGTACCGTTCTTCACGTCGTTGGACGATACGTCCACCTCGGAGAAGTGCGCGTAGGAGCCCGTGGCCGCGTCGGCGCCGGGCGGCGGGTCGATCTTGTAGCGGCGGGAGAACGCCACCGACGCCCCGACCGCCATGTCGCCGATGCTGCAGTCGTCCTCGGCCGGGTCGCCCGGGCACACGCCCGTCCCGTCGACGAAGGTCATCAGGGTCGTCGCCGTCGTCAGGACCACGCCCGGCGCGGGACAGGGCCCGTTGTTCGTGACCGTGCCGTCGAACTTGACCGTGTCGCCCTCGTTCGCCGTGCTCAGCGGCTTCCCGGTGCCGTCCACCGCCGCGTAGGTGACCGAGAGGTCCGCGAACTTCGCGATGCCGGGGAGCTGCGCCGTGCCGGAGTTCGGGCCCGCACTCGTCGTGGTGCTCGTGACGTTCACGGTCACCGTCCCGAGGGTCGCCGGGGGGTTGCACGTGGTCGCGCCGGTGATCGTCTTCGCGGCGGCGGACGTGACCGCGAAGGTGATGGTCACCTTGGCCTTCCCGTTCTGCGGGATGACGCCGGCGCCGAGCGTCTGCGCGTTCACCGTGCACGGGAGCGGCTTGGCGGTGGCGCTCGTGTCGTTCGCCGTGCAGCCGTCGACGCTCGCGATCTCCACCTCGGCAGGGAACGTCGCGTCCACGACGACGCCCGTCGCGTTGCTCGGGCCGTTGTTGGTGATGTCGACGGTGACGGCGGGCGTGCCCGACGTGTCGATGGGCGTCGCGTCGGGCGGTGTGACGACCACGGCGAGGTTGGCGGTGGACTGGGCTCGAGCCGCGGAGGCCGCGCCCAGGGCGCAGCAGGCGACGACGGCGAGCACGACGTTCGAGGTGAGCTTCACTGAAAGGCGCATTTCGGGGCCCCTGTGCTGCGGAGAGAGAACGAGGCCGGACGCAGCCGCCTCGCGGTCTGCGTCCGTCGGGCCGCTTCCTCGCTGCCCCGGAAGTCGCCCGGCTGATTGGGCGCGTAGCCTACTACGATTGGCCGGGTCCGACCCAAGCCGACCTTTTGGGTTGGCGACGGGCCCGCAGCGTGGGTGTGAACGAACCCGGGCAGAAGGCTCGGGCCGGCCGCGCCGCCTGCGCTGCCGCACCGCGCCGGACGCAGCCCGGCGCCGGCCTCAGGGCGCCGCCGGCGGGTTCCGGCGCAGCGCGGCCTCCCGGAGCAGCGCCTCGAGCTGCTCCAGCGGCGGCGGCTTGGGCAGGTGCGCATCGAAGCCGGCGCCCAGCGCCGCTCTGCGATCCTCCGGCTGCGCGAACCCGGTGAGCGCGACGGCGAAGATCGCCGCGTCCCCGGCCGCCGCCGCCCGGATGGTCCGGATGACCTCCAGGCCGCTCAGGTCCGGCAATCCGATGTCGCAGACGAGCACGTCGGGCCGCGACCGGGCGACCGCGTCGATCGCCGCCCGGCCGGTGCCGGCGGTGGCGACCCGGTGTCCCATCAGCGCCAGCAGGTCGGCGAGCGTGGCGGCGGCGTCCTCGTTGTCGTCGACCACCAGCACCGAGAGCGCCCCGCCGGTGCCATCGGTGGCAGCCGGACCCGGCGTCGCCTCGGCCCCGGGGCCTGCGCGGGCGGGCAGCGCGATGACGAAGTCCGCGCCGCGCCCCGGCCCGCCGCTCTCGGCGCGCACGCTGCCGCCGTGCCTCGCGACGAGCTCCTGCACCAGCGCCAGGCCGATCCCGAGCCCGCCGCCGCCGCGCGGACCCTCGCCCGCCTGCACGAACGGCGAGAAGATGCGCTCCAGGTCGGCGGCGGCGATGCCGAGCCCGGTGTCGCGCACCATCACCTCGCAGTCCGGCCCTCGCCGCCGCGTGGCCACGGTCACCTGGCCGCCCGGCGGCGTGAACTTGAGCGCGTTGTTGAGCAGGTTCGCGACGATCTGCGAGAGCCGCGCCGCGTCGGCGTCGACCCAGAGCGGCTCCCCGGCGGATGCGGTGCGCAGCGCGACCCCGCGCTGCTCGAAGAGCCCGCGCGCATCGGCCCACGCGCGCCGGACGACCTCGCCCAGCTCGATGCGCGAGAGCTGGAGCTCGAGCTTCTGGTGGGTGATGCGGGCGACGTCGAGCAGGTCGTCCACCAGCCGCGCCAGCTGCTCCGCCTGCCGGCGCAGCACCTCCAGCGCTCGCCTCCCGGCCTCGATCTCGCGCGGCGCGTGCTCGATCACGTAGATGCTGTTGCGGATGGGCGCGAGCGGGTTGCGCAGCTCGTGCGAGAGCACGGCCAGGAACGCGTCCTTGCGGCGGTCGGCCTCGCGCAGCGCCTCCTCCGCCAGCTTGCGCCGGGTGACGTCCATGGCCATCCCGGCCATGCGCACCGGCTTGCCGTCCACGTAGTAGCCGTGGCCGTGGGAGGCGATCCAGCGGATGCCGCCGTCGGGCAGCGGCACGCGCATCTCCGCCTCGTACGGCTCCTGCATCTGCAGCGCCCGCCGCACGGCCGCGTCCACCGCCGCGCGGTCCTCCTCGGCGATGGCCGCCAGGAACCGCTCGTAGCTCATGGGGGCGTCCGGGGGCAGGCCGAAGAGCGCCTTGCACCGCTCCGACCAGATGAGCTCGCCGCTGACGACGTTCCAGTCCCACGCGCCCATGCGCGCGGCCTCCTTCGCCAGCCGCAGCTTCTCCTCGCTCCGTCGCAGCGCCTCCTCCGCCCGCTTCTGCTGCGTGATGTCGCGGATGAAGAGCGCGACCCCGCCGGTGCTGGTGGGGTAGCCGTTGATCGCGGTCCACAGGTCGAGCGGCGCGTAGAAGTCCTCGAACTCGACCGGCACCCGCTCCCGCATGCAGCGGTTGAACTCGACCCAGTAGCGGGAGTCGCGGCGCGCCGTGTCCGGGAAGAGCTCCCAGACGACCTGCCCCAGGATCTGGCTGCGCGGCTTGCGGGCGATCTTCTCGTAGTTCGCGTTCACCCGGACGTACCGCCAGTCGCGGTCGAACTCCGCCAGCGCGTCGCCGAACTCGAGGAGCTCGGCGGGGTCCGCCCTGTCGTCTCCGGCCAGCGCAGGCGCGCGCGCGGCGACGAGCGCGTCGCGGCGCGGTTCCCCGGAGGCGCCGGTGTGAGCCATCAGCAGGACCCCGACGAATCACGTGCCCCGCGGTCCCTCACCGCGGGTCGAAGGCGAGGACCGCTCGAAGGTGCGTCCTGCCCGGGCCCGTGGAACCACCATTCTGGGGTGCGCCGGATGGGCACCGACCCTCGGGGTCGGGGGCCCCCTGCCGAACGCCGGTCGCCGCGCTAGGCCGGGGAGATCCCGCCGTGCGAGCCACGGCCAGCTCCCACCTCGGCCGACGCGGCGCCCGCCGGCGCCGGACCGGCCTTCGGCAGCACCGGCATGTGCCGCGCCGCCCACCCGAAGAGGAAGATCGTCGCCGCGACGAGCCCGATCGACACGCCCCACTCGAAGGCGCTCGGCACGTACGGGTCCGGCCGGAACGGCATCGGACCGCGGAGGTCCATCGCCAGCGCCACGACGCTCACGCGGTTCAGCACGACGCCGCCGCAGGCGAGGAGCGCGCCCCAGAACAGCGCGGCCGTCCGGGCGCGCAGCCTCGCCGGAGCGAGGAGCGCGAGCGGCACGAGCCCGCCGAGCACGAGCTCGGCCGCGAGCAGCGCCCCGCGCCGGCCGGCCAGCGCCGCGCCGAGCTGGCCGCGCAGCGCGAGGTCGCCCACGCGCAGCGCCTCGAAGGCGAGCAGCGCCCAGGAGGTGAGCTTCCCCAGCGAGGCGAGCTGCGCGCGCGGCAGCGGCCGTCCCCAGGCCCGGGAGATCCACATCTCCACCAGTCGCGGAGCGTCCGCTCGGTGTGGATGGGGTAGTCGAAGTAGCCGAACCAGTAGTTGTTCAGCACCGACATGTCGCAGGCGCCCTGCACGTTCGGCTCGCCGCGGAGCGCGTTCACGCCGCTGCCCGGCTTGCCGAT
>DASTGH010000375.1:0-11882 GCA_035719345.1 Anaeromyxobacteraceae bacterium | reverse complement strand
GGTCGCCACCGCCGGCGCGCGCCCCGGCGCGGCCGCGCCGCCGCCGACCTCGGCGTGGCCAGCCTCTCCCGGGCGCGGCCGCAGCGCCGGGAACGCGTCGTCGGCGTAGGCGTCGCGCGCGAGCGCGGCGTCGATCATGAGGAAGTAGCCGTTGTGCTGGTAGCCGTACTCCTGCGGCGGGCGCGCCGCGAACGCCTCTCCCAGCTCGAGCGCCGGCGCCTTCCCCTCCACGAGCGGCACGTGCAGCGTGCCGAGGCTGAAGTGGCGCGACGCCATGACGAGCTGCCCGAGCCAGACCCCGTCCGCGACCTGCACGATCTCGTCGACGAGCCGGGTCATGGGGAAGACCGGGTCGAGCCGCGGCCAGCGGTAGTTGAGCTGGTACACCGCCTTGCCGGCGAGCCGCTCCACCACCGACGGGGCGAGGTTCGAGAGGAAGTACCCGCCGGTCTTCACGTACGGGATGAGCTTCTCCTCCTCGAGGTGCTCCGGGCGCAGCGCGGCGTCGAAGCCGGGCGCCGCGGCGTCGGTCGGGCGATCGCGCAGGTTCCACAGGCGCGTCAGCACCGGCAGGCCCAGCTCCTGGAGCACGCCGCCGCTCACCTCGCGGAAGAAGTTGCGCCCGAGCCTGGCCGTCGCCGGATCGTAGGCGGTGACCGTCGCCGGGTCGCCGCCGCACTTCTCCGCGAACGTCTCGCGCGACACCGGATCGAAGGTCTTGCCCATCCAGAGCCCGGTGTTCGCGAACGTGCCGTTCCACAGGGCCGCCAGCCACTCGGTGCGGGCGAGCACCGACCGCTCCTTCCCGAGCGGGCGCGTCGCGTCGCCGAGCCAGTCGGTGTTCCGCACGCACATCGTCACGCCGATCATCGGCCCGTCGAGCGGCGTCGCCTTCCCGCAGCGGAAGAGCACGTCGAGCTTCTCGAACAGCACGCCCCAGGCGCGCCGCTGGCGATCGTCGCGCAGCACGCGCTCCCAGCGGGCGAGCGCCTGGAGCGGCGTGCCGCGCCAGTCCTCGGCGACGATCGCGGCGAGCGCGTGGCCGAGGTGATCCTCCTCGGCGGGCGAGCTGGACCGAAAGTTCCGGGGGTCGAGGTAGGTGGTCATGGCGGTCTCCTCGCGCTTCGCGTTCCGTCGCCGTCGCGCCGTCACCCGGCGGCGCGCCGGCCCGCGCGCTGCTGGAGCGCGGTCCAGGCGTCCGCGAGCCGCTCCGCGATCGGCGCCATCACCGCGCGGTCGGCCCAGTAGTAGGGGTGCACGAGCGGCGTCGGCCCGAGCGGCCCGGCGTTCACCTTCACGCGCCGGTCACTGACGGCGGTCGCGTACTCGGGGCCGAGCGGCCGCAGCGGCCAGGCGAAGAGGTCGTCGTCGTCGACGATGTTCACCCACTCGCCGCCGAGGTCGGCGGCGCGCATCGGCGGCGCCGGCACGGCGATGGGCGCGTCGAGCGTCGCCGCCGGGTAGCGCAGGCTCCACAGCGCCATCGGCGAGCCCATCGTGTAGAGCCAGTTGAGCGTCTCACCGCGCTCGAGCGGCGTGTCGGCTCGGCGGTGGAACGGCGCGACGGCGCGGCCGGTGCGCTGCTCCGTCTCGCGGTCGTAGAAGAAGTCGCTCGAGACGATCGTGCCGAAGCTGTGGGCGAGCACGCACAGCGGCGCGTCGCCACCGGCGGCGCGGGCGAGGCCGCGCAGCGCGTCGCCGTACGCGCGATGGATCTGGTCGTAGATCTCCCGGCTCGCCGGCGTGATCTGGTAGGCGATCGCGTCGCCCATGAAGTGGACCATCATCCAGCGCGCGGTGGGGTAGTGCACGCCCGGCAGCGCGCCGTCGGTGCGGCGCCCCATCTCGGCGACCATCGGGAACATGCCGAGCACCGAGCCCGACGTGCAGCGGCGGATCCCCCGCTGCAGCTTGGCCAAGAACGCCTCGCTCCCGCCCGGGCAGACCTTGCCGAACATGGCGCGCTGCTGGTCCTCCAGGATGGGCGCGAGGTGCGCCGGGTGGCACACGAGGGCCTCCTCCGGGTCGGGACCGCCGCGCCCGACCCGGCGGGCGAACTCCTCGCGCAGCAGCCGGATCGGTGTGACGGCGAAGTCGGGGTCGTCGATCTCGACGCCGTGGACGACGAGGACGGCGATGCGCTTCATGGCGGGCCTCCCTGCGGTGCGAGCGTCGAGCGGACGGCGGCCGCCGCGGCGAAGGCGCGCCGGGCGGCGTCCTCCTCGGCGCGGCGGAGCGGGCGCGCGGGGATGCACGCCGGCGCAGCCTGGCCGAGCGCTTCGCGCTTCGCGTGCGCCCCGGGGTTGAAGGGCAGCAGCGCGTGGCGCTCGCACCCGGACGCCCGCACCAGCCGCGCCAGCGCCGCCAGGTTCCCCGGCGCGTCCGTCACGCCCGGCACGAGCGGCACGCGCGGGACGACGCGCGACGGCGTCTCGCGTGCCAGCGCGAGGAAGTTCCGCACGATGCGCGCGTTGCCGCGCCCGGTGTGGCGGCGGTGCATCGCCGGGTGGGCGAGCTTCAGGTCGAACTGGACGAGGTCGAGCCAGGGCAGCAGCTGCGCCCGGAACGCGGCGAGGTCGAACAGGCCGCACGTCTGCAGCGCGACGTGCACGCCCTCGCGGCGGAGCGCCCGCGCCACCTCGGCCACGAAGGCGAGGTGCATCGTCGGCTCCCCGCCCGAGAACGTCACGCCCCCGCCCGACGTCTCGTAGAAGACGCGGTCGCGCAGCAGCGCCGCCACGAGCGCTCCGGCGCTCATCTCCTCGCCGACGCGGCGCAGCGCCGTCGACGGGCACGCGGCGGCGCAGCGCCCGCACCCGTCGCAGCGTCGGCGGTCGACGCGCCCGGCGGAGCGCCCGGTGATCGCCTCGGCCGGGCACGTCCGCGCGCACGCCCCGCACTCGACGCACCGCGCGGCCTCGAATGCGACCTCGGGCCCCGGGCTCATCGCCTCCGGGTTGTGGCACCACGTGCAGCGCAGCGGGCACCCCTTCAGGAACACGGTGGTCCGGATGCCCGGACCATCGTCGAGCGCGAACCGCCGGAGGGCGACGACGAGCGGCGCCACTCGTCCCTCACCCGGGCTTCACGAACCGGAGCTGCAGCCGGCGGGCGAGGTGCGCGAGTCGGTACACGTAGTTGAGGTTGCCCTCGAAGCTCACCTCCTGGCGCAGCAGCGCGCCGAGCAGGTCCGGCTCGGCGGAGAGGAGCGAGCGCATCAGCGCGCGGCCGTCCTTGAACACGACGGTGACGTTCGGCGCCGCCGGGAGGTGCTCGCCGACCCTCATGAACCCATCGTGGAGCACCGCGCCGACGGTGACGCGGCCATCGCCGCTGCGGAACGCGAACCGCGCCTCGAACCCGGCGGCGCGGCGCCGCAGGTCGGGGTCGACGACGATGGCGGTCGAGAGGAGCCGCAGCAGCAGCTCCAGGAACTCCTCGCCGGCCTCGTCCTCGAGGCACTTCGCGAACCGCCGCTCCAGCAGCGCGTGGTGGACGTCTCGGACGAGCGGCAGGTTCCAGGCGCTCTCGAGCATGGTGCCCTCCGTCACTTCGCGGCGCTGGCGGGCTCGTCCGACGTGGGCAGGAGCGCCTCCGAATCCGCCGGGAACGGCACGGCCCGACCGCTCTGCAGGTCGTAGGCGGTGCGGGTGATGATCTCGTCCTTCATCGCGTCGTTGAGATCCTTGAAGTAGGCCGAGTAGCCGGAGACGCGGATGAGCAGGTCGGGGTAGCGCTCCGGGTGCGCGCGTGCGTCGAGCAGCATCTCGTACGACATGACGTTGAACTGCACCTGGAGGCCGCCCAGCCGGAAGTAGGACTCCACCGCGTCGCCGAAGCGCGCGAGGTCCTCGGGCGTGCGCACCTCGGGGTACTTGAGGTTCAGCGCGACGCCGCCGGGGATGCGTGAGCCGTCGAGCCTCGCCACCGCCTCGAGGCAGCCGGCGAGGTCGGCCGCCGCCTGTGACACCGGCGTGATGCCGCTCGCGAACGGCTTGAACGCGCGGCGGCCGTTCGGCAGCGCGCCGGTGAGCTTCCCCTGGCCGGCGTGGTTCGTCATCGTCCAGAAGGCGGGCCGGTAACGGCCGCCGCGGTAGTTGGTGCGCGCCTGGTAGGTGTCGTAGAGGAAGCGCACGAGATTGCGCGCGTTCTTCACCGCCACCGGGTCGTCGGTGCCGTACTTGGGCGCGCGGTGGACGAGCCACGCGTGCAGCGCCTCGCGGCCCTGGAAGTCCGCCCGCAACGCCTCGAGCAGCTCGGCGAAGGTGCAATGCCGGTCGCGGAACACCGCCGCCTCGATCGCGTTCAGCGAGTCGACGGTGTCGGCGAAGCCGATGTGCGTCGCGCCGGACGAGTTGTAGAGCGCGCCGCCCAGGATGAGGTCCTTCCCCTGCTCCAGCGGGCCCTCGTAGAAGGCGGACAGCAGCGGCGACGGCAGTCGTTCCTGGTGGACGCGTCCGAGCGCCTCGTTGAGCGTGACGGCCTGCTCGATGAGCCAGCCGAGCTGCGTCTTGTAGACGTCCCAGAACTCCTCGAACGACCCGAGCGTCGCGGGATCGGGTGTCTCCGGCCCGACGAGGTCGTCGCCGACGACCGGCCTGCGCCCGCGGTAGAGCGCCAGCTCGAGCGCCGAGACGAGGTTCAGGATGATCGAGCTCGACGCGTCGTAGCTGCGCCCCGGCACGCCCAGCTCGACGCAGCCGATGATGGCGAAGTCGCGCGCGTGCGCCGTCGCGACGCCCTGCTTCTCGAGCGCGGCGATGTCGGCGACGTCGTTGTGGAAGGCGGGGACGGCGCGGGTGCTGGCGACGACCTCCGCCACCCGATCGCGGTAGGCGCGCGAGTTGACCTCGTAGTGGTAGCGAGCATTCACGCTCGGGTCGCGCGTCCGCAGCAGCTCCGTGGCGCGGAGCATGACGTAGGTGAGGTCGTTCACCGCGTCGGACCCGTCCTCCGCCACGCCGCCCACCGTCACGGCCGGGACCGTGCCGGCGCCGCCGAACAGCTCCTCGGCGGTCTCCGGCACGAGGTTCACGTTGTCGTTCAGCTTGAGCCAGAGGCACCCGACGAGCTCGATCGCCTCGGCGTCGGTGAGCCGTCCGGCCGCGCGGTCCGCCCGGTAGAACGGGTACAGGACCTGGTCGAGGCGGCCCGGGCTCATCGCCATGTTGATGTTCTCGGCGTGGAACGCGATGTGGGCGAGCCACACGGCGTTCACCGCCTCGCGGAAGGTCCGCGGCGGCCTCGCCGGCACGCGCGCGCACACCTCCGCCATCGCCTGCAGCTCGTGGGCACGGCGCGGGTCGCGCTCGCAGCGGGCGAGCGCCCGCGCGCGCGCCGACAGGTGGCGCGCGTAGGCGATGATGCCTTCGAGGGCAATCTGCACCGCGCGGTAGAACGCCGCGGTCCGCGCCGCGTCGGCCGAGGGCGGGGCGGCCGCCGCCGCCTCCTCGCGCGCCGCCGCGTCGGCGATCAGCGCGTCGAGGCCGCGCTCGAGCACGGCGCGGTAGCTCGGGACCGTGTGCGACACCGTCCCGGCCTTGCTGGCGAGGAAGAAGATGATCCGCTCGAAGACGCGCAGCGGCGTGGGGTCGGCGAGCCGCGGCCGCGCCACCTCGAGGATGCTGCGGTCCATCCAGTACGGGAAGATCTCGGTGTCGAGCTCGGCCGCGTCGGCCGCCGAGAGGCGCAGCGGGTTGTGCTTGCGCGTCGAGATGGTGTCGAGCTCGGGCCAGATGGCGAGCCCGGTCAGCTCCGGGTAGACCGGCGCGCCGACCGGCTTCGAGGTGGTGGTACCGGCGAGCAGGTTGCGGTCGGGGAAGAGCACCTCCTTGCGCTCGAGGAAGTGCCGCACCGCGCGCGCGTACTCGACCTCCATGGGCTCGCCGGGATCCGACATCTCGCGCAGGTAGCGCGTCACGTGCCGCGCGCGCTCGACGCAGACCTCGGGCGGGGTCGCCAGCAGCGACCGGCGCAGCTCGGCGAGCCGCGGCAGCGTGTCGAGGTCGTGCTCCGCGAGCCGGACGTCCCTCAGCGTCACGTCGGCCATGCCCCCCCCCCCGGCGATCACTCCTGAAGTGAAATGACACCGCTCGGGCGGTGCGCGGCAAGCGGGCGGATGGGGTCTACGGGATTGCGCGGTGCGCGCTGTCGTCGCGGTCCTTTCGCCTGACTCCAACGCGCGGCCCCGCCAAGTGCTGCCACCGTCAGTCACATATCATTCATTGTCTATCTCGACCTGCCTGGGCATCGAGGGATCTCCATGGCTACGCCTGATGGCTACTCGGCGCATTTCTCGCGGCGCGAGCTGCTCTTCAGCGAGACGGCTGTGCGCCATGGAATCGACAACACTCCCGGGCCATTGATCGAGCGCAACCTGGTCCGGCTCTGCACGGACCTGCTCGAGCCGATCCGCCAGCACTTCGGCGCGATCGCCATCTCCAGCGGGTATCGCTGCCCCGCGCTGAACGCCGCCGTGCGGGGCTCGAAGACCAGCGCTCACGTCGAGGGCCGCGCCGCCGACCTGAGGCCGGTCGAGCCCACCATCAGCCTCACCGACGTCGTCCGTTGGGTGCAGGCCTCGGGCTTGCCGTACGACCAGGTGATCTACGAGTTCGGCAGCTGGGTCCACGTTGCCGTGGCCGCGTCGGACGGTGCGGCCAGGCACCAGGCGCTCATGATCTTCGAGCCGGAGAAGTACGCGGCGTTCGACCCGGCGAACATACCGGCGGAACGCATTGCGTGATGCGCCGCGCGTCGCGCACCGCCGGAGAAGGGTGATGGTCGACATGGCCTCTCGAGCGTCTGCGCCCGCTGGCGCACCCGTCGGTCCCGCCGAGGCGCCCGCGACCGAGCCATTGGCTCGGTTGAGCGATCGACGCTATGCCGAGGCGAGGAGGCAGATCCGCGATGGCGACGTCTTCCTCTTCCGCGGCCGGCGCCTGCTCAGCTACGCGATCTGCTGGCTGACGCGGTCGAAGTACTCGCACGCGGGCATCGCTGCGTGGTGGGGGCAGCGCCTCATGGTTCTCGAGGCCGACGAACCCGGCGTGGTCGCCGTCCCGCTCTCGGCATGCGTCAAACGGTACGTGGGCGGCATCGAATGGTGGACGACCGACGCGGAGGTCGACCGCGCCAAGGTCGTCGACGCGGCCAAGCAGTGTCTCGGAAGGAAGTTCGCCGTCTGGGCGATGGTGGCCGTGCTACGGCGCGTGATCGGCCGCGTGCGCCGGGGCGAGCACGATCCTGAGCGCGCACCTGCGGAGTTCTTCTGCGCGCAGTTCGTGAGCTACGCGTACAACAAGGGCGGACTCGACCTCGCGCCGCGCGTGCCGGACAGCCTCACGGAGCCCGGGGACATCGCCCGCGCGCTCGGGATGAGGCGGGTCGCCGTGCTGAAGCGCTGAAGGGAATGGCGGGTGGCTCGCGCCGACGCGCGTCCGTGACGCGCAAAGGGGGCCCCGGTGGCACTCTACAAGCTCGGTTCGGCTGGCGATTGCGTTGCGCGCTTCCAGGCACGGCTGCAGTCGCTGGGATACTACCGAGGACCGGTTGACGGTGCGTTCGGCGGCGGGACCGACGCCGCCATCAAGGCGTTCCAGGCTGCAAATGGCCTGCGCGTCGACGGCGTCGTGGGAGACGAAACCTGGAGGAAGCTCCTAGGCGAACCGATCGTGCCGCCGCCGATCGCCGCGAAGCCGGTCGAGGACCGCTGTGTCGCGATCACGGGCGCCTTCGAGACGAACGCTGGCCCGCCCGACTGCTTCGCCGGCGTGTCCGGCGACTTCGACGGGCAGGCCCTGAGCTTCGGCGTGTGCCAGTGGAACTTCGGGCAGGACTCGCTCCAGCCACTCCTCTCGGCGATGCTCTCGAACCACGAGGCGGTCGCCCGCTCGATCTTCCAGGACCATTTCCCCGTCCTCGCCGCGGCGCTCGCCGCGGCGAAGGACGACCTCATGGCGTTCGCCCGATCGATCCAGCACCCGGTGAAGCACACGATCAACGAGCCGTGGCGCGGGATGCTGCGGGAGCTCGGGCGGACGGCGGAGTTCCAGGCCATCGAGGTCGCAGCGGCGAACCGACTGATCGAGACCGCCCGCGCGATGTGCCGCGAGTACGGTCTCCGGAGCGAGCGCGCCCTCGCGCTCATGTTTGACATCGTCGTGCAGAACGGGTCGATCCAGCCGATCGTCAAGGCACGGATCCAGAAGGACTTCGAAGCGCTCGCTCCGACGAGGGGCGAGGACCCCGAGGTGGCGCGCATGCGGATCGTCGCGAACCGGCGCGCGGAGGCGGCAAACCCGCGGTGGATCGAAGACGTCCGCATCCGCAAGCTCTGCATCGCGAACGGCGCCGGAAAGGTCCACGGGATCGACTACGATCTCGGGGAGCAGTACGGGATCACGCTGAATCCCGTGCCCTGAGCGCGCCATCCATCTCCGCGTGCGGCCCACAAGACGCGCCGATGCCGGTGTGGTACCGATCGACTGCGCGGAAACGTTTCCGGAGCGCTCGTGCCGCTGACGGACTTCAGACCCGAGCTCGATCATGTGGACGCCGCGGCAGCCTGGCGCGTCGCGCCCGAGGACGAGCAGCGCGTCGCCGCGGAGCTGCAGATTGCCGCGCGCGGCGCGCTGGAGGCGCTCCGGCGGGCGTTTCCGGCCGCGGTTGCGCTGCACCGCGTGACGGAGCGGCTCGCGGACGCGCCGGACCTGCACTCGCCGCCGGTGCTGCGACCGGATCGCGCCTCGGCGCTCGCGGCGGTGGACCATTTCCTCACGCGTACGCCGCAGCCCTCCGCCGCCGTCACTGCGCGCGGCCAGCTCGGCCGCATGAACGCGTTTCTGTGGTCGCGCGTGGAGGCGTGGCTCGAGGCCGGAGGCGAGCAGACCGTCTCCTGGGACGCCGTCCTGCGCTGGATCCCGGATCCGTGGGTCGCCGTCGATCGCCTGACGCGCGTGCTCGAGCGCGAGACGCGCGCGTCCGGGGCGTTCGAGTCGATCGCGATCTCGCTCGACCTCCGGCCGCCGGGCGGCGCGCCCTGGCTGCGCGAGCACACGCTCGAGGCCTGGGCCGAGCTGCGCGGACACCTCGACGCGGGGACGCCGCGGCCCCTCGATCTCTTCCTCGAGGCACCCGGGGGTGGCGCCCGGCCGCCGAAGGCCGTGGTCGCCTACGGGTACGAGCTCGAGGGGGAGACGGCCCTCACGCTCGACGTGTACGACCCGAGCCACGGCGCGGTCGCGCGGCGGCTCCGGTTCGATCTCGGTGCGCGCGTGCTCGCCGGCGCGGACGCCTCGGACCCGCCGGGCGCCGCCGTCGTCCGTGGTTTCCGCTGCCCCGCCTACCAGGTGGCCCGACCGCCGGTCTTCGGGCTCGCTCGAATCCTGCGCTTCTTCGGCCTCGAGCACCTCGCCTGGCGGCGAGCGCGGCACCGCGAGCAGCGCCGGCTCGGCGCCGGTGCGCCCGCGATGCTCCCCGCGCTCCCGGCAGCGGCGCCGGCCCCGCCCGCGGGTGGGGCGCGGACCTGAGCGCGGCCGGGCGCCGGTCAGCTCGGGCGGATCTCGACCGGGAACGTCGCCGCGAGGTCTCGCTCGTCTATCGCCTCGGGCGCCCCGTTCCGCACCACGACGGTGAGGCGGTGGCCGGAAAGTGCCCGGCGTGCGTCGGCCTCGACGACGACGGTGGCGGTGCCCTGCTTGCCCGTCCTGATCGCGGACGCGTCTCCCCCCGGCCCGAAGCGGAGCATCTCGCGGCGATCCTGCGCGACGGCGGCGCTGCGGCCCTCCAGCACGTCGAACGCGAGGGGGACGCCGACGACGGGCTCGCCCCGCGCGTCGCGCAGCGCGACGACGACGGCGTCCCTCTCCCCGGGAGCGAGCGTGAGGGCGCCCGGCACCACCTCGACGCGTGCGTGCCGCTCCGCCGTGACGTGCTGATCCATCACGTGGAACAGCCGCGCGAGACCGCTCGGCAGGTCCGCCTGCTGCACGGTCACCTTGACGCGCATCTGCGTCTCGGACTGGCGCGTGCCCGGACCGATCGGTCCCTGGCGTGCGATCGAGCCCTTCAGGTCGACGAGATTGGGCGGGACCGGCGAGTTCGCGCGCCAGTCCTTGAGCTGCGCCGGTAGCGGGACCGTGTCGACGACCTTCACGGCGAAGTCGATGCTCGCTTCCTTGATCTGGAGCGCGGGGATCGGGACGAGCGAGAGGACCGGGACCTCGATGTTGTGCACCGAGCCGTCCGGCGCGCGGTGGTGGAACCTGGCCATGCGGAGCTTGCCCAGCCGCCCCCACTCGCCCAGCGCTTCCGTCGCGCCGGCGGCCGGCGCACCGGTCTGCGCCAGCGCGTCCGGAGCTTGGTTCGCCGGCGGCGGCGCCGCGCCCTCCGCCGGCTTCGCCGCCGTCGGCTCCTTCTCGCCCGGCTCGAAGCCGAACCCCGCGATGAAGCGCGCCGTCGCGGCCGCCGCGTGGCTCTCCGCGTCCACGAGCGCGTGGAGCGGCGCGCCGAGCAGCTGGTACAGCGACATCGCCGTGTACTCGTTCGCCCTCTGCGCTTCCTTCTTGCCGTCGCTCGCCATCGTCGCTCCTGCGCGGCGCCGCGCGTGGCGGCGCGGCCCTAGTCACTCCGGGTTGAGCGCGTACCAGGCCTGGTCGCCCTTCTCCGTCGCGACCTGAGTCCAGACGTAGTTCCTGATGGCGGCCTTCACGCGGATCGAGGACACCGCTCCGGGTGCGGCCTGTGAGAGCCGTTCGTGCCCCACCTCGACCTCGACGCGGCAGTCGGCGCGGTCCTCCGAGGCCTTCACCAGCTCCGAGGCGAGCTCCGCCAGGTGCCGGCGCACCTCCTCGGCCGACGCGTCCAGCGCCGCCTTGGCGAGCTTGGCCGCCTCGTCCCGGCGAGACGTGTCGTCGGAGGGTGGCTCGTGCGTCGAGCTCTCGCGCCAGGCGAGGTCGCCGGGGAGAACCTCGTTCAGTTCCTGCGCGAGCTTGCCCGCGAGCTGCGCCACCTCCGGCGGCGGGCGGGGCTTCGCGACGCGCCCCCACGTGTCCAGCATCGCCTTCAGGACCCGCTTGCGCACGTCGATCCGCACGAAGCCGCGGCGGGCGTTGGCGCCCATGTCGGGCGGGAGCGGCTGCCGCTGGAGCGCGTCGACGACCGCGATCGTGACGCGATCCGCGTACGCCTCGTACACGGTCGCGAGGATCGCCTCGGAGAGATCGTGCTGCGTCGCGTCCAGGTCCACGGCGCCCACGAGGAACTTGAGGTCGATCTCCACCTCGGTGATCTCGGGCCGCGGCGGCGGGAAGCGCCGCAACAGTCCGTCCTGCTCGTAGTACCGAGCGACGTCGCGCGCGTAGAGGTCGGAGCCGAAGCGCGCCTTGGCCAGATCGCGCAACAGCCCGCCGACCACCTGCGATAGATCCGCCATCCCGTCACCCCCTCGCGCCCGCGATCACGACCGCGGGTGCATCGGCTCGGCCGGCGTGCTGCGCCGGAGCCTCAGCGCACACTCCTCGCAGAATACGTCCTCGTAGCACAGCACCTTCCACAACGGGAGGCGAAGCCGCGCCTGGCATCTCGGACACGGCACGTGCAGGACCGGCGGCCTCCATCGCACTGTCCACGTCGCTCGCGCGCAGGCACCGAGCGCCGTGGGCGGGAGCATCGGCGGTGGCGCATCGGGCACCGGCGTGTGCGGCAGGTCGAGCGCCGCGTCCGCGCGCCCGACGATCGCGGCCGGCAGCGTGTCGGGTCGCGCGTCCCCGCCGCCGTCCCAGGAGTACGCGTAGAAGAGCTGGCAGACGTTGAGCGATCCGTTGCGCGTGTCGTTCCAGACGGCGTCGATGCGGCCGTTCGGAGAGACCGCCCCCGCGGCC
>DASTGH010000374.1:0-2430 GCA_035719345.1 Anaeromyxobacteraceae bacterium | reverse complement strand
AATGATACGGATGTCGTCGACCCCATAATAAGGAATGAATGGTTCGTCAATTATAATGGTTACCGCACCGTCACCGGCTGCGCCGCGGCCTCGAGCGCGACGGTGTCGCCGCGCCCGGGGGGCATCGGCGTCGCCGGCGGCGCGAAGCGCTGGGTGAACCCGGCGTAGGGCGCGCGCGCCGGCGGCGGATCCGGCGCGCGCTCGTAGACGGGCGGCAGCCCGAGCGCGACCAGGACGCGCGTGAGCGCGCTCGCGACCTCGGCCATGCTCTGCGGCCGCTCCTCCGGGCGCTTCGCGAGCGCGCGCAGGATGAGCCGCTCCAGCTCCGGGTCGAGCCCCGGCCTGCGGCGGCCCGGGGGCTCGGGCGGCTTCGTCTGGTGCTCGAGGAGCGTGGCGATGGCCGTCTCGCCCTGGAACGGCAGCGTCCCGGTGACCAGCTCGTAGGCGAGCACGCCGAAGGCGTAGACGTCGGCGCGGTGGTCGACCGTCGCGGCCGCGCCCTGCTCCGGCGCCATGTACTCGGGGGTGCCGATGATGGTGCCCGCGCGCGTGAGGCGCGCCGGCTCGCGCCCGCTGCCGGTCTTGGAGATGCCGAAGTCCACGACCTTGACGAAGTCGGTCCCGTCGTCGCGGCGCATGACGAGGACGTTGTCCGGCTTCAGGTCGCGGTGGACGATGCCGCGGGCGTGCGCCGCCCCGAGCGCCCGGCACACCTGCGCCAGGATGGGCGCGGCGCGCTCGACCGGGAGCGAGCCGCGCGCCCGCAGGAGCGCGCCCAGGCTCACACCCGGCAACTCCTCCATCACGAAGTAGAGGGCGCCCTGCGCGGTGCGCCCGAAGTCCGTGACGTCGACGATGTTCTCCTGTCCGATGGCGCTGGCGGCGATCGCCTCCTGCTGGAAGCGCCGCACCAGCTCGTCATCGCTGGAGAGCTCCGGCCGAAGCACCTTCACCGCGACGCGCTTGCGGAGGAGCACGTGCTCGGCGCGATAGACCGTGCCCATGCCGCCCGAGCCGATGCGGCACATGATCCGGTACCGGTCGCCGACGACTCGGCCCAGCAGCGGATCGGCGAGTGGCGTGCCGTCGACCGGGCACGCCTGGGCGCCGTCGTCGCACGCCGCGTGGCAGGTCGGGCAGGTGGCCATGCCGAGGCGGTCCCCCGGCCGTTAGGCTATCATCCCGGCGGGAGTCGTCCTAGCGAGGGAGCGTGGCAGAACTCTTCGTCGTCAACGGGATCTGCGGCGGGACGGTATTCTTCCTGCCCGACGTCCCGACCGTCGTCGGGCGCTCCCCCGAGTGCCACGTCCAGGTCGGCGATCCCTGGATCTCGAGCATGCACGCGCTGTTCGAGCGGCGGGGCGACGAGCTGTGGGTCGTCGACCTCGACAGCCGCAACGGCACGTGGCTCGACGGCGAGCGCATCCACGAGGCGCGGGTGCAGGCCGGCGCCAAGCTCCGCTTCGGCCGGACCTCGGCGGAGGTGCGCGAGCCGAGCCCCGAGGCGGCGGCGGCGCCCAGCATCCTCTCCGACCGGCGGACGGTGATCCGCTACATCGCCGACCTGGCGAGCCCGCCCGAGGAGCCGCGCGGGCCGGCCGCGGTGCCGCGCCTGCCCCTGGCCGCCGAGCCGGGCCCGAGCCGCGACACGGTGCGCGGCCCGGCCGGCGTGACCGGCGCCGCCCGGCGGCAGGTCGGCGTGCTCAACGAGGTGGGGCGCGCGCTCCTGGGCGCGACCGGGCTCGAGGACGCGCTGGGGCGGCTCCTCCGCGTCCTGGCCGCCTCCGTCGGCGCCGAGGGATCGAGCGTCCTGCTCATGGACGAGCGCGGCGAGATGGTGCCGGTGCTGGCGGTCCCCACGGACCGCCCGCCCCGCATCTCGGCCACGGTGGTCCAGGCGACGCTGCGCAGCCGCGCCGGCATCCTCACGCTCGACGCCCAGCAGGACCTCCGCTTCGCGCAGAGCGAGTCGATCATCGCGCAGGGGATCCACTCGTGCATCTGCGCGCCCATCTGGGCGGACAACCGCGTCCTCGGCGTGCTGCTCCTCGAGCGCGGGTTCGTCGACCCGTTCACCGCGGACGACCTCGAGCTGGCGACGCTGGTCGGCTTCCAGGCGGCGCTGGCGGTCGAGCGCGAGCGCATCGCCGATCGCGCCCGGGCCGCCGAGCACGTGCGCCAGACGCTCCTGCAGCACCTCGACGCCGCCACGGCCGCCGCCGTCCTCGCGGCCGAACCCGACGCCGAGCCGCTCGCGCCCGCGCTCCGCGACGCGGTGAGGGTGGTGGCGGTGGCGGTCGACGGCATCGACGCGCTCGCCGCGGCGGTGGCGCCGGCCGAGGCGGCGCGCCGCGCCTCCGCGCTGCAGGGCGCCCTCTCCGACGCGGCGCTCTCCGACGGCGCGGCGGTGGAGCGGCGGCTCGACGGCGG
>DASTGH010000373.1:0-9625 GCA_035719345.1 Anaeromyxobacteraceae bacterium | reverse complement strand
CCTGCACCACCCGGCGGCCGAGCCGCTGGCGCGGGCTCGCGCCACGCTGCGCGGCGCCGCGGCCGTGCGGCGGGGCCCGCGCACGCCGCCGGTCTGGCTGCACAGGCTCGAGCAGCTCGACGGAGCGCTCGGCGACCTCGCCGACGTCGCTGGCGGTGCGGGGCGCGCTCCACGCGGGGCGCTCACCCGCGCCGCGCCGGTATGAGCGGGGCTGCGTGCTGGCCGGTGGGCGCCCGGGCCACTACGCTCCCGGGCGCGGCACGGAAAGGAGAGAGCATGGCGAGCGAGGGCAGTGGCGGCGGGACCGTGGTCATCGTCCACGGCGAGGCGATGGGGCGCGGCGACGACGGCCTCGGGGCGAAGCTCATGGCCAGCTACCTGCGGACGCTCGCCGGCCTCGACCCGAAGCCGGACGCGATCGTGTTCTACAACGCGGCCGTGAAGCTCCTCGCGCCCGGCTCGGCGAGCCTCGAGGCGCTGCGGGCGCTGGACGAGGCCGGAGTGGACCTCCTCGCCTGCGTCACCTGCCTCGAGTTCTACGAGCTGACCGGGAAGCTGGCGGTGGGGCAGGTGAGCAACATGCGCGAGATCGCCCAGCGGACGATGGCGGCGGGGAAGGTCGTGACGGTGTGAGGGAAGACGCGAGGGCGCGCGGCGCCTCTGCGCCCCCGGCTTCCGTCGGCGCCGACGAGTTGAAAGCGCATATGGCAATGCCGTTCCGTCGGCGACCGGCCTATCGACGGCCGCAACGAGCGAAGCCGGGCGGACGATCAATTTGAGGCCGCCTCGCATCGGTCGAGGTCGCGCGTCCCGTAGCGGGCGTAGCGGTAGTGCTGGCGGCGGGCGCGCTGGCGGGGCTTGTTCGTGACGGTGTCCCAGTGGGCGCGGCGGATCGCGGTGTAGAGGCGTAGGGCGCCAGCGGTGCGGTAAGCGGCGCGCAGCCGGGCCATCCGGCGCGCGTGCCTCATCGCCCAGTGCTGGCCGGCGCGCTTCATCCGCGTCTGGAGCACGTGTCGGTGCGCGCTCTCCACGGCGCCACTGCCGATCGGCAGGTTGTCCTCGCGATAGAGCCGGTACTTCATGCGGTGCGCGTTCGTCCGGTAATACCGCACGAGGTCCTCGATGGCCTGGAGCCGCTCCCGCGTGTCGCGTCGCTTCGGCTCGACCTCTTCGATGCAGTCCATGATCTCGCTCGTTCGCTACTGTGTCATGGCGATAGACAACGCCGACCTTCGCCTCCTTCCACGGCTCGTCGCCACGGATGGGCAGCATGCTCCCGTCGACCTCGACCACGAGTACCTCGGCCGCCGGAGCGCGCGGCTTCAGCTGCTCCTGCAGCCGGCCCTGATCGGCCTCGGTGCACTGGTTCCCGACCCGCTCCGCGACGCGGCGGAAGAAGGCGACCTCACGAGCGAGTTGGAGAAGCGCGTCCTCGACTTCGCGGTGAACGACGTCTACGAGCAGTGCGCTGCCCGGTGGGAGCTGCACTACCACCAGAAATGGTCGGAGAACGTGTTCTCGCCTCGACCGACAGCTCCATCTCCGACATCGTCATGCCGTCCCGGTAGTGCTAGTCGGCGTGGCGGCGAGCGATCTCGTCGAGGAGATCCTCGTCGCTGTACTGCTTCAGACCCTTCCTTCGGGCCATGCCAGGACAGGATCACGCCTGGCCCTGTCTGTCGATCTTCCGCCCCGTCTTCGGGCATCCCCTCTCGGCGTCGGATCACACGAGGGCGGCAAGCGGGCGAGCCCGCCACTCTTCCTCGCCGCCCGCGATCGCCAGCATCAGAAACCCCTCGGGCTGGGCGTGCGCCCAGTGAAGCCCGTTGTCAGGGCTTCGTGCCAATATCCGCTCAATCAAGATGGCGCCGCGCGCACGACATAGGCAGCAATCTCTCGTCCTCCCGGAATGGGGCGGCGCCCGGCGCGGCGCGGGGCGCAAGCCGGTCGCAGGAGGCGAGGCGAGTCGCCGCCCGACGGTGGCTCACCGCGCGGCGCGAGGACATCACCCGGCACACGCCGGTGCACGTCACCCTGCGCATGCGCGAACACGTGTGGAACCTGCGCAGCCGGCGCTCCTTCGACTTCGTCTCCACGGCGATCGCCAGCGCGTCGCGTCGCGCAGATCTTCGCGTCGTCCACTTCGGCGTCGAGGGCAACCACCTTCACCTCGTCGCCGAGGCCGACGCCGCGCCGGCGCTCGCCAACGGCATGCGCGCCGTCTCCATCCGGCTCGCGCGCGGCCTGAACCGCATGATGGGCCTGCGCGGGCCGGTCCTCGAGGGGCGGTACCACGCACACGTCCTGCGCACGCCGGCGGAGGTCCGCCGCGCGGTGGCCTACGTGGTCGGCAATCACGCCAGCCATGCGCGCCGGCGCGGCGCGCCGCTCGCCGACGGATACGTCGACCGGTACGCCTCCGGTGCGCCGCGCGAGGCGGCGGCGCAGGGCACGCTCTGGCCGGCGCCCGTCTCGAGCCCGGCGCGGAGCTGGCTCCTGCGCCGCGGGTGAGCCGGCGTGGGCGGACACAAGACCGCAATGTTCCCACGGTTCACCGCCTTGGCTCGGTCGTATCCTCTCGGGTCCCGTCGAGCGCGACGACGGCCAGGTGGCCGTGCTCGCTGCAGAGTATGTCGGGAGGAATCACGGATGAAGCGACGGCCGCCCCCATTGGCGAACATCATCACCCTCGGCGTTCGGAACTTCGACGCGCAGCGAGACTTCTACCGGCGACTCGGATGGCCACAGGCGTTCGACTCGGAGGACTTCACGGTCTTCGAGTTGCGAGGGGCGTTGCTGGCGCTGTTCCCCGTCGACAAGCTCGCCGCCGACGGCCACGCCGAGCCGGAGCTGGGTCGCGGCGGGATCCGGTTCAGCGTGATCATCGGTGTCGAGCGACCCGAGGACGTCGACGAGCTGGCGGCGCGCGTCCGCCGGGCAGGTGGCAAGCTGACGAAGGCCCCGGTCGACGCCGAGTTCTTCGTGGGCCGCGACGCGTATTTCTCGGACCCGGAAGGCAACTTCTGGGAGATCGCCTACGCCCCTCCCGACAACCCCGTCGTGGCTGCTTCGCGTCGGGCGGCCGGGATGGCGCTGCGACCCAGGCGCCTCGAGACCGGCCGGAAGGCTGGACGGAAGCGGAAGAAGGCGACGTAGAGCGCGAGGACGCGTCACCATCCGACGGTGTACGTCTTCCGTTGCGGCTCTACCCGCTCCACGGGTCCAGGGAGGTCACGAGGCTGGGCGCGCATGTCGTCACCGCGCAACCGCGCCGCTCCCGCTACGGCCCCGCCGCTGGCACGACCGACGTCACCGGCCGGTAGGCCCGCGCCACCAGCGCGAACAGCACCGCAGCGCCCAGCATGAGCGCGGCGAAGAACCAGAAGAAGGTCGGGCCCTGGAACCTGTTCACGTGCGACACCGTCGCGGTGAGCAGGTTCCCGAGCGCCGAGGTGAGGAACCAGACGCTCATCACCGTGCTCTTCAGGCTCCGCGGCGCCTGCGTGTAGGCGAACTCGAGCGCCGTCACCGAGACCAGGATCTCGGCGGCGGTGATGGTGAGGTACTGCGGCAGCTGCCAGGCGACGTGCAGCCGGGCGCCGCCGTCGAGCGCCGCCTCGAGCAGCCCGGCCGCCGCGAAGGAGGTCGTGGCGAGGAACATGCCGGAGGTCATCCGCCCGAGCGGCGTCACGCGGACCCCGAGGCGCTCGAGCGCGGGGAAGATCACCTTGTGGATGAGCGGGATCCCGGTGAGCACGAGCAGCGGGTTCAGCGCCGGGATCTGCGACGCCTCGAGCTTGCCTCCCCACGGGAGCGTCCCGTCCATGCGCTGCGCCTGCAGGATCCACGACGAGCCCTGCTGGTCGAAGAGCGCCCAGAAGGCGAGCGTCGCGGCGAAGACCCCGGCCACGCGCAGCACCGCTCGCGCGCCGTCGACCGCCTGCGCCGGGTGCGCGGCGCGCGCGCGATCGAGCCAGGCCACCCCGGCCGCCGCCGGGCCCCGCGCCGCGCTCCACAGCACGCGCAGGAACGAGTGCGGGTTCGGTCCGGAGGGCGGCACCATGACGTAGCGCCGGCGGCCGGCCCAGAAGACGACGAGCGCGATGGCCATGAGCACGCCGGGCACGGCGAACGCGAGGCCCGGGCCGCTCCACGCCAGGAGCTTCGGGATGACGAGCTTCGCCGAGAAGCTGCCCAGGTTGATCATCCAGTAGAAGAGCGCGAAGACGCGCTCCAGGAGCCGCCGCTGGTCCGGCCGGAACTGGTCGCCGAGGAGGGCCGAGACGCACGGCTTGATGCCGCCGGAGCCGATGGCGATGAGCCCGAGGCCGGCGGCCAGCCCCCAGCGCGTCTCCCACACGGCCAGCGTGGCGTGGCCGGCGACGTAGCCGAGCGAGAGCCAGAGGATGACGCGGTAGCGGCCCCAGAACCGGTCGGCGAGCCAGCCGCCGGCGAGCGGGGTCACGTAGCAGGCCATCATGAACAGGTGGTACGCCGCCTTCGCCTCGTGCTCGGGCATGGCGAGCCACTTCACCATGTAGACCACGAGGATGGCGCGCATCCCGTAGAACGAGAAGCGCTCGCAGCCCTCGTTCCCGACGATGAACGCGCTCTGCGGCGGGTAGCGATCGGCGCGGCCGGCGGGAGCGGCCGCGGCGCGGTCGGTCGAGGCGGGCAGCGTGCTCATACGCGCAGCTCCCGGTCGTAGGGCTTGCCGAGCGCGGTCGGCCCGAGGAGCCGGGAGCGGCGCGCCAGCGCCAGCACCACGATCACGAGGGCATAGGGGAGCATGACGGCGAACTCGTACGGGAACTTGATCCCCGCGACCTGGATGGAGAGCTGCAGCGCCTGCGCCAGGCTGAAGAGGAGCGCTCCGCCCAGGATGCCGAACGGGCTCCAGCGCCCGAAGTAGACGAGCGCGACGGCGATGAAGCCGCGCCCGGCCACGAGGTCGTCGGCGAACATGCGCGCCTGGCAGAGCGAGAGGTAGGCGCCGCCCAGGCCCGCCATCGCGCCGCCGGCGAGCAGCGCCTGGTAGCGGACGCGCACGACGTCGATCCCCATGCTGTCGGCGGCGCGCGGCTGCGTGCCGACGGCGCGCACGCGCAGGCCCCAGGTCGTGCGGTGCAGGACCCACCACGTCGCCGGGACGGCGGCGAGCGCCAGGTAGACGACCGGGTTGTGCGAGAAGAGCATGGGCCCGAGCACCGGGATGCGGGAGAGGCCGGGCACGGCCCACGGGGCGACGCCCTCGATGCCGGTGACGCCGCCGACGTAGTGCCGGAAGAGCGTCCCGGCCGTGCCCCAGCCCAGCATCTGCAGGCCGATGCCGGCGATGCCCTGCGGAGCGCGGAACGTCACGGTGACGACCGCGAACAGGGCGCCGAGCAGCGCGCCGGCGACGCCGGCCAGCGCGAACCCGGCGACGCTGGCGAGCGGCCCCGCTCCCGCGCCCGCCCACCACGGGGGCAGGAAGGCGAGGAAGGCGCCCATGCTCATGATCCCCTCGCACCCGAGGTTGAAGACGCCGGCGCGCTGGTTCACGGACTCGCCCAGCGCCGCGAGCAGGAGCGCCACCGAGAACGGGACGCCCAGGGAGAGGACGTTCTGCAGGAGCGCGAGGCCGCTCACGGCGCGGGCGCCTCCTCCGCGCGCGCGGGCGCGGCGGCGAGCCCGAGCCGCCGCAGCAGCCGGAGCGCGCGCTCCTGCGCGTACGGGTTCACGAGCACCATGCGCGCCGCGACGATGGCGAGGATGACCACGCCCTGCAGCACGAGCACCATGTTGGCGGGGACGCCCGCCGAGCGCTGGGTCATGTCGGCGCCGACGAGGAGCAGCCCGAAGAAGGCGGCCGCCGGCACGATCCCGGCCGGGTGGAGCCCGCCGAAGAGCGCGACCACGATCCCGGCGAAGCCGTACCCCGAGGAGATGGCCTCGATGGCGCGGTGGTGCACGCCCGCCACCTCCACCGCGCCGGCCAGGCCGGCGAAGGCGCCGGCGAGGAGCATGGCCAGGACCAGCGACCGCTCGACGTGGATCCCGGCGTAGCGCGCCGCCTTCGGCCCGGCGCCCGCCGCCCGCATGCGGTAGCCGAGCGTGGTGCGCCAGAGCAGGATCCAGGTGAGCGCGGCCAGCGCCAGCGCCAGCAGCAGGCCGGTGTGGAGGCGCGTCCCGGGGACGAGCCGGTCGAGCCAGGCCGCGCGCGGCAGGCGCGGCGACTGCGGCGTCCCCGAGCCCGTCATGAGCTCGTCCGGGTCGATCATCGGCCCGCGCAGCAGGAACGTGTAGAGCTGGGCGGCGATGTAGTTCAGCATCACCGTGGAGAGGATCTCGTTCACGCCGAGGCGCGCGCGCAGCACCCCGGCGATGCCGGCCCAGAGCGCGCCGGCGGCCGCGCCGGCGAGGAGCGAGAGCGGCAGGAGCAGCGGCCCGGGGAGCCCGCGCAGCCCCAGCGCCACCGCGGCGCCGGCGAGCACGCCCATCATGATCTGGCCCTCGGCGCCGATGTTGAGGATGCCGCTGCGGAAGGACACGGCGATGCCGAGCGCGACGAGCGTGAGCGGCACCGCGCGCACCAGCACCTCGGTCACGCCGAAGAGGTCCGAGAGCGGGCCGGCGAGGATGACGGCGAAGGTGGCCCAGGGGCTCTTGCCGATGGCGAGGAGCACGAGCGCGGCGGCCATGGTCGCCGCCGCCGTGGCCACGGCCACCACCGCCGCCGCCCAGGCGAGCTTCTGCCCGCGGGTCACGCCGCCACCCCCGCCATGAGCAGGCCGATCCGGTCGCGGGTGGCCTCGCGCGCCGGGAGCACGCTGCGCACCCGTCCCTCGTAGATGACGGCCACGCGGTCGGAGAGGTTCTCGATCTCGTCCAGCTCCTCGGAGACGAGCAGGATGCCGGCCCCCTGCGCCCGCAGCGCCAGGAGCTGGCGGTGGATGAACTCGCCCGCACCCATGTCCACGCCGCGGGTGGGGTAGACGGCCACGAGCGCCCGGGGCGCGCGTGCCAGCTCCCGCGCCAGGATGACCTTCTGGATGTTCCCGCCGGAGAGCGTGCCGGCCGCGGCCGCGGTCGAGGCGCAGCGGATGTCGAAGCGCTCGCGCAGCGCGGTCGCGTGCCGGTCGATGGCGGCGAGGCGGAGCAGCGGGCCGCGGCTGAAGGCGGGCGTGGCGAAGTCCTTGAGGACGAGGTTCTCGCGGACGCTGAACGAGGGGACGATGCCCTCGTGGTGCCGGTCCTCCGGGACGTACCCGAGCCCGCGCGCGATGCGGGCGCGCGGCGAGAGGGCGGTCACGTCCTCGCCGGCGAGCCGGATCGCCCCCGCCTCCGGCCGGCGCAGGCCGGCCAGCGCGTCGGCCAGCTCCCGCTGGCCGTTCCCGGAGACGCCGGCCAGCCCGACGATCTCGCCGGCGCGCACCTCGAGGTCGAGGCCGTCGAGCGCGAGGTGGCCGCGGTCTCCGCGCACGCGGAGCCCGCACGCTTCGAGCACGGCCGGCCCGCTCGCCGCGCCGCCCTCGTTGCGCGCCTCCTCGATCTCGCGGCCGGTCATGAGCGCCGCCAGCTCGGAGGTGGAGTGGTGCGCGGTCGAGCCCTGGAACACCACCTCGCCGTGGCGGAGGATGGCGACGCGATCGGAGAGCGCCTTCACCTCGTTCAGCTTGTGGGAGATGAAGATGATGGCGAGCTCGGAGGCCATCCGGCGCAGGCGCACCAGGAGGTCGTCCGTCTCCTGCGGCGTGAGCGCCGAGGTCGGCTCGTCGAGGATGAGCAGGCGCGCGCCCAGGCAGAGCGTCTTCACCAGCTCGACGCGCTGCTGCTCGCCCACCGAGAGCTGCCAGACGGGCGCGTCGGGGTGCACCGGCAGCTCGTGGCGCGCCGATACCTCGGCCACCCGCCGCCGGGCGGCGCCGAGGTCGAGGCGGAGCCCCTTCCGCAGCGCGCCCATGGCCAGCGCCACGTTCTCCGCCACCGTCAGCGTCGGTACGAGCATGAAGTTCTGGTGGACCATGCCCACGCCGCGGGCCGAGGCCTCCGCCGGCGTGCGGAAGCGCGCCGGCTCGCCGTTCACGAGGATGCGCCCCTCGTCCGGCTGGTAGAGCCCGGCGAGGACGTTCATGAGCGTCGACTTGCCGGCGCCGTTCTCGCCGACGAGCGCCAGCGCCTCGCCGCGGCGGACCGCCAGCGAGACGCGGTGGCAGGCCAGCACCCCCGGGAAGCGCTTGGTGATGCCGTCGAGCGCGAGCTCGCGGATGGGGTCGGTCACGCGAGAGGCCGGGGCGGGCGGGGAAGGGCTCCCGCGCCGCTAGAACTTCACGCTCTTCCAGTCGAGCGGGAGCTTGCCGTCGACCATGCTGGCCCGCGCCGCGTCGACCTTGCCGCGCAGCTCCTTCGTCAGGACCGGACCGACCGCGTCGTTGTAGCGGTACACGAAGCCGCCGTTCTTGAAGGTGAGGGGCAGGTTCTCGCCGCCGAGGACGCCGGCCTGGCGCTTCGCGACGAGCGCCTCGACCACCGCGGCGTAGTCGTAGCTGGCGGCGGCGATCACCTTGAACGCCTCGGGCGTCGCGAGCTGGGCCACGTCCTGCCCCACCCACCACACCGGCCGGTCCTTGTAGGTGGCGACGGCGCGGAGCGCGCCGAGCGCCTGCTGCGAGGAGCCGGTGAGGACGTCGGCGCCCGCCTTCACGTGCGTGTGGGCGAGCTCGGCCGCCTTGACGAAGTCGCCGAAGGAGCCGGTGTGCGCGACCTTGACCTCGGCCTTCGGGTTCACCGCCTTCACGCCGAGGACGAAGCCGCGGTCGTAGCGGGCCGCGTCGCCGCCGTCCACCGGGCCGACCAGGCCGACGACGTTCGTCCGGGTGGTGAGCCCGGCGACCAGGCCGTTCAGGTACCCGGTCTCCTCGCTCTGCGGCATGTACGTGAAGACGTTCTTCGGGCCGATCTCGGCGCTCGTCCCGAAGACGAACGTCGTCTTCGGGAACTCCTCGGCCATCTCCAGGACGAGGTTCTTGTACTGCGCGCCGTGGGCGATGACGACGTCGAAGCCCTTCGACGCGTACTGGCGCGCCGCGGACCCGGCGTCGACCGGCTTCATCTTCTCGCTGTAGCCGTACTCGATGGCGGCGGGCCCGCCGTGCTTTTTCTGCACGGCGAGGATGGCGTCGTGCATCGCCTGGCACCAGCCCTTGTCGTCGACCGTGGACTCGACGATGAGCGCGATGCGGATCTTCTGCGGCGGCGCGGCGGAGCCGGTGCCGGCGAGGAGGAGGGCGGCGAGGGCGAGGGGTGTGCGGCGCATGCGGGTCTCCGGCGTCGGAAGCGGGGGACTGTAGCACCGGCGCCGGACGGCCATCCATGCCCGGCGTCGCCGGGGCCGCCAGCAGCCGGCCGGGCCGGCGCTCGGAATGCGATCGCCTCTCCCGTGTCAACGCGCCGCGCGCGATCCAGCTTTTCCGTCGACGGAGGGAACACACATGGCGAAGAGGTGGATGGGACTCCTGGCCGGCGCGCTGCTCGCGACGGCGGCCGGCTGCCCGCCGAGCGACCAGAGCGGCCAGCCGAAGTCTGGCAGCAGCGGCACCAGCAGCACGAGCCCTGGCTCGAGCGGCAGCAGCAGCACGAGCCC
>DASTGH010000372.1:0-4871 GCA_035719345.1 Anaeromyxobacteraceae bacterium | reverse complement strand
GGAGCACGCGCGTCGGCACCAGCGCGAGCGCCGGCCGACGCGCGCGCGCCATCGCGGCGATGGCGAGCCTCGTCTTCCCGCTCCCGGTGGGAAGGACCACGAGGCCACGTCGGCTCGCCTTCTGCCAGGCCCAGAGGGCGGCGTCCTGGTACGGACGCAGCGGCGGCTCAGCCCAGGGCCCGACCTCGTCCGCGGCGCGATACACCTCGTCCGCGAAATGGACTTCGCGCCGCGCGAGCTCGATGCGAATCGCCGCGTGATGTCGCGCGGGGGCTCGGAGCGCTCGCACGCGCGGATCCCAAAGTACTCCCGGCAGATCGGAGAGGTCGACGTCTGCGGGTACGTCGCGGAGCAGGAGCGTTCCGCGGTCGAAGAGAAGGCGCACGGCGACGCATGAAAGCAAGTCCCGCGCCCTCTGCTGCCGGGCTCAGTCGATGCCGAGATCCCTACGGAGGCCGGCGACGTCGAAGCGAGCCGCCGCCGGCCGCCCCGCCTCGGCGTGCTCGATCTCGGCGAGGAGGAGCCTGAGGGCGTCTCGTGGGGCGCCCTCGCGTCTCGCGGCCTCCCGCGGAGTGAGACCACCGAGGGCGGGGACCGCCTCGTCGAGCCAACGCCGGTAGTGCTCGGCCTGCATTCGCCGCACCACCTCGAGGGCCTCCGGGGGCATGGGCGCGTCCTTTCGAGCTGCCGTCATGGCAGCGCCGAGGTGAGCCACTGGATCGGTGTGCTCCCGAACTCGAAAGGTGATGCTCTCGCCGAGCCGCTGCTCGATAAGGCGCCGGAGGCGATCCGCGCGCTCGACCGAGTTCGACTCGAGGCGGAGGACGTTGCCCTCCACGACGGCCCGGCCGACCAGCGTCGTAGGGAGAAGACCCTTCGCGTTCCCTTCGCGAACGAAGGAGATCTCGGCCGAGGGGCCGCCGTCGTCGTCTCGCCGGGCATCGGGAAGGTCGAGCAGTCCGGAGATCACGTCCTCCGCCTTGCCTGGGTCGACCTCGAAGCGATCGACCGTGAGGAGCAGGTCGTCGCCGTCCGTGTTCTGGAGTCGGGGAGGTGGGCGCGCGTCGACAGCCCGGACGAGCTCCTGCCATCCTTGCATGAGCGTACCGTCGGCCGTGGCCTCCCGGAGCTTCGCGCGGCTCACGGTCTTCGCCCTCGTGCGCAGGGCCTTGCGGGCGAACTGGCGGGCGAGGTCGCCCTCGCGCGGTGGCAGCGAGCGAGGATGGCAGCCGGCGAGGATGGCGCGATCGCCCAGGTTCACGACGCGCGTGAGGAGCACGTCGCGCGCGCGCACCGTGCGGGAGGCGCTCCGCTCCTGAACGACCTGCTCACACCCGGCGAGCAGGTCGCGCAGCGTGATCGACTCCCCGGGCACGGCCGCGACCACCTCGTGATAGCTGAACCACGCCTCGCGCTGCGCGGCCGCGAGCCGCCGTCCGGCGTCATCGAGCGCGCCACCGCGCTCCTCCACGTAGAGGTCGAGCGCGGTCCGGCCGTCCGGGCCGCGGTAGTGGTCCGAGCACCAGCCGAGGAGCGACTGGCATGCAGCGAAGTCGAGCCCCGCGGCGCGCAGGACGCCCTCGGGATCGAAGGCGCGGCCCCACCGCTTCCGGGCGAGCGCCAACGCATCGGCGGTGATCCGCTCGTCGAGCGCGTGGATGGGGTCGCGCTCCGCGAGCCGCCTTGCTTGGGCGCGGGCCTCCTCCGCCTCTGGGCCTGTCCCGCGCGCGGCGCGCTCGCGCTCCTCGTCCTCGGCGAGGTGGCATTTCTTGTACTTGCGCCCGCTGCCGCAGGGACACGGCGCGTTCCGCGGGGTCTTCTCCCCGCGAGACGCGGGGGCGATCGGTTCCGGCACGAGCATCGGCTCGGCGAGGTCGTCCTCGAGGCTCGTCTCGTCGGGCAGCCACACGCGAGCGCTCGCCGCGCGACCCTCCACCTCGATCGTTGCTTCCGCTGGTTGGAGATCGTCGGTATCTGCCGCCAGCGCCACGATCGCTTCGAGGACCGCGGTGAGGACGTGAAGCTCCTCGGTGCTGGCGGGAGCGGGCTTCCCCTTGCGCACCCGGATCGGCACGGGGAGCCGTGGCAGAGCGAAGGCGTCGTCGAAGGCCTCGACCGCCCAGAGAGGCTCGGCGTCGAACGTGACGGCGGTGGCTGCGACCGAGGCCGCCTCCTGCATGCGCCGGCGGGCGACGGCGGACGCCACGCGCCGGATCGAGCCGGGCTCGTCGTACAGCGCCACGCCGAACTCCTCGCCGCCGGCGCCCATCACGGAAGCTTCCGCGATGCGCCGCTTGCCACTCGACGTCAGTTCCACGTGGATCGGCTCTTCGGAGTCGATGAGCTCCCAGGGACGCGCGCTCCAGTACTCTGCGCAGACCTCGAAGAAACGCGTGAGGACATCGAGGCTGGGGCGATCGCCGCTGGGCCCGAGCGCGAGACCGAAGGCGAGCGTGGCGCGCGGAAGGAGCGCGGCTTCGGGGAGCTCCGCCGGCGTGAAGCCGAACTGCCTTCCGGTTTCGGCGAGCTTGGGTTCGCAGTGCAACGGCCCGGGCGCGAAGCGCTTCGCGAGCGCGGAGAGCGCCTCGGCGTCCGAGTGCGCTACCTCGGGCGGCACGAGCGCGCCGCTTTCGTCGAGGCCGCCGAAGGCATAGGCAGCCCGGGTCCCCGCCTTGAAGGGGCCGAGCCGGAAGACATGGACCATGAGCTCATTTCTAGCAGGTGGGAGTGACGTCCCGGGGCGTGGTGACCGCTGGCGATCTTGATGGCGAACGCGCTGTGTCCACGTTGTCCAGCGCGGACGGGGCCTACGGAGCGCTTGCAGGAAAGGCAACGTAACGTTTAGATTCGTGCGCGTGCCGATCCGGAACAAAAAGTCGAGCTGGGACAAGCTGTTCGAGGTCGCCTCCGGTCAGGAGGGGCTCTTCACGGCTGAGCAGGCGGGCGCCGCCGGGCTCTACCATCAGCTCCTGCGCAGATATGTCGAGTACGGGAGAGTGCGGCGCATACGACGGGGCATCTACCGCATCGTCCACTTTCCGCCCGGCGAGCACGAGGAGCTCGCGGAACTGTGGCTCTGGTCCAAGCAGGCGGGCGTGTTCTCGCACGAGACCGCCCTCTCGCTGCACGAGCTCTCGGACGTGCTGCCGAAGCGGGTCCACCTTTCCGTCCCAGCCGAATGGCGCCGGCGTCGCCTTCGCGTGCCGCGAGGCGTGGTCCTGCATCACGCCTCGGTTCGTCCCGCGGAGCGGGCGTGGATCGGATCGGTGCCGGTGACCGAGCCCGGCCGCACGCTGCTCGATTGCGCGCAGGCTCACCTCTCGCCGGAGTTGCTCGCCCAGGCCTTCCAGCAGGCGCGGTCGCGCGGACTGGTCTCACCCGACCACTTGTCTGAGATCGCACACGCTACGGGCATGTCCCAGGTGGCGGGGTGAAGGTCCGCCGCTACACGTCGCCGGCTGCGTTCAAGGCTGCACTCGACCAGCGGCTGCGCAACGTCGCCGAGCCGGCGATCGGCATCACGCGCCGCCGGCAGCTGCTCGTCTTCGATCGGTACCTCGCGCGACTCATCCAAGCCTTCGGGAGCGCAGCCACGCTCAAGGGCGGGCTCGTGCTCGAGCTTCGCCTGGCACGCGCGCGCACGACCCGGGACATCGATCTTCGGGTGGCGGGGTCGCCCGATGGGCTCCTCCTCCGGCTCCAGGAGGCGGGTCGGCTCGATCTCGGTGACTACATGTCGTTCGAGGTCCGGGCGGACGCGCGCCACCCCGAGATCGCCGGCGAGGGCGTGCAGTACCAGGGGCAGCGGTTCCGCGCGGAGTGCCGCCTGGCCGGCATGCTCTACGGTCAGGCCTTCGGTGTGGACGTGGCCTTCGGCGACCCCATGTTGGGAGAGCCCGAGGTCGTCGTGGGCGATGACCTCCTCGCGTTTGCCGGGATCGCCCCACCCGAGCTGCGCGTCTACCCGGTGGAGACCCACGTGGCGGAGAAGCTCCACGCGTACACCCTGCCGCGGGCCACGCCCAGCACGCGAGTGAAGGACCTCCCCGATCTCGCGCTGCTGGGTCAGGCAGGCGCGAGGGAGGCCCGGAAGCTTCGTGCGGCGTTCGAGCAGACTTTCACATTCAGAAAGACCCACGCCGTTCCGGCCCGTCTGCCGGATCCGCCGATGTCATGGGAAGCGCCCTACGCGGCCATGGCGGAGGAGGACGCGCTGCCCTGGCCGACGCTGGCGGAGGTCACGGCCGCCGCCCGCGCCTTTCTCGATCCGGTGCTCGCCTCCCCGGCGGAGGATCGTTGGGATCCGGAGGCGTGGAATTGGACGAGGCGGCGGTCGACATGATTCTCAGTCGAGGCGCCAACGGCGCCGGAGAACGCCAGCGGCCGCCTCCTCCAGCGCGTCGCGACGACCCGACGGCGAGAATTGGTCAGGTCGACCGTCACCCGGGCCATGGAACGTAATCTCTCGAATCTCCGGAGCGATCTCCGGAAACATCCTCTGGGCCCAGAGGGCCGTGTCTTTAGCTTCAGAAAGAAAAACCCCCGGGATTACCGGGGGTTAGCGCGCCCTAGAGGATTTGAACGACGCCAATCGGGTGAGCAATATCGAGGAAATGCGCGGCATTACGCGCATACCCGTGCAAGACCCTACCCGCACTTCGAGCGAAAGCGCTCCAGGACGTACAGAAGCGGACGTTACGCCTGGCACATCGCAGTCCGTCCCTCCGTCGCTCCGGGAGGTGGTTGGTGCCGCCCTCAGGGCTCTCCGCGCTGGCCGGCTCGACGTGGCCGTGGACATGCTCGAACGGCTTTCCCGCGCGCTTGACGGTGATTCCGCCTGAAGAGCGAGACGCCGGATGCGCGGCCCCACC
>DASTGH010000371.1:0-3271 GCA_035719345.1 Anaeromyxobacteraceae bacterium | reverse complement strand
GGAGGTCGCCTTCGAGCGCGCCGCGGGAGGTCCCGCCGCCGTCCTCGACCTGCGCTACGACGACCGCGCCGGGCTGGTGGCGCTGGGCATCGACGTGGATGGCGCCTGGGCCCGCCGCGACGAGATCTCGCGGCGCGAGCGCGCCGAGCCGTTCCGCGCCGGCCCGGGGTACGCCGAGCCGCCGACCGGCTGGCGGCCGTGAGCGCCCGTTGATGTCCGTCAACCGCCTGCGCGCGGGCGCGCGATCGCGTCCGCCCGGCGCGCCAGGCGGGGAAGCGTCGCCAGTTCCTCCGTAATTCGCGCTGCGTCAAGGGCTGCCCGCTTCACGACGCGTGACGTCAAGCATTGCCCGGCGCGATCGCCGTGTGGTTGGCTCGCGCCCGTATGCCGCACCTGTCGGAGGTCGTCCGTTCGCTCCGTGGCGTGCTGGCGAGGGAGGCGCTCCCGCCGCCTCCTCCGCCCGCGGCGGCGCCGGCGGCGTCCGCGCCGGGGCTCCTCCGCCGGCTCCTCGCGCCCGAGCTCCTGCCGCTCGATCCCGAGCCGCCGCGCGCGCGCCGGCGGCACCTCCTCGCCGCGCTCCTCGCCCCCGAGGTCCTGCCGGTCGACCCGGCGCCGCCCGCCGCGCACCGGCGCATCCCCTGGCTCCGCTGGCTCTTCGCCCCCGAGCGCCTCGACCGCCCGGGCGCAGCCCCCGAGGAGGAGTGAATGGAACACGCCCGGCACGTCTTCCGCGTCGCGCTGGTGCTGATCGTCGGCATCGCGGCCGTGATGCTCGCCCGCGGCTCCCTGGTCCCGAGGTCGTACGGGACCTACGGCCAGTACCGGTACGACAACGTCCGCGAGCAGATGAACGCGCGCGCGCCGGCGCACGGGGGCGCGGCGGCCTGCGCCGAGTGCCACGGCGACCAGGCGAAGCGGCGGACCGCCGGCGCGCACCGGACGGTGAGCTGCGAGGTCTGCCACGGCCCGCTCGCCTTCCACGTCAAGGCCGACCTCACCATCGACCCGCCGGCGATCGACCGGTCGTACACGCTCTGCGCGCGTTGCCACCGCAAGATCGACGGCCGCCCGCCGAAGTTCCCGCAGGTCGTCCTCGAGGAGCACGTCAACGGGCCGCTCGAGGGGAAGGTCTGCCTCGGCTGCCACGATCCCCACTCGCCGAAGCCCTGACGGAGGACCGATGGACGCCCCCCGGAAGCCGCTCCCCGTGGTCCAGCCCGACGCCCCGGCCGCTCCCCGTCGCCGCGCGTTCCTCTCCAGCGCCGTCCGCCTCTCCGGCGGCGCGCTGGTGTTCCTCGCCGGCGGCGGCTCGCTGGCCGAGGCCCTCGCCCCGCCGCCCGAGAAGGCGGGCGGCGAGGCCTACCGCTGGGACGAACACCGCTGGGCCTACCTCATCGACACGGCCAGGTGCATCGGCTGCGGCTCGTGCTCCCGCGCCTGCGCCGCCGAGAACAAGGTGCCGGACGGCTTCTACCGCACCTGGATCGAGCGCTACGTGACCGGCATGGAGGGCACGCACGTCGACTCGCCCAACGGCGGCAAGGACGGTTTCCCGCCGGTGCAGGTCGGCTTCGTGGCGACGAAGTCGTTCTTCGTCCCGAAGATGTGCAACCACTGCAAGGAGACGCCCTGCATCCAGGTGTGCCCGGTGGGCGCGTCCTACCGCACCAAGGACGGCGCGGTGCTGGTCGACGCCGAGCGCTGCATCGGCTGCGCCTACTGCGTGCAGGCCTGCCCCTACGGCAGCCGCTTCCTCAGCCCGGTCACCGAGACGGCCGAGAAGTGCACCTGGTGCTACCACCGCATCACGAAGGGCCTGCGGCCGGCCTGCGTCGAGGTCTGCCCCACCGGCACGCGCCAGTTCGGCGATCTCAAGCGCGAGAGCGATCCGGTGCGGCACGCCATCGAGCACGACCGCGTGGCGGTGCTGCAGGCGCACCTGCTCACCGAGCCCCAGTGCTACTACCTGAACCTCGACAAGGAGGTCCGGTGATGCCCGAGATCAGCGGCTTCTCCTTCCCCAACGACGTTCACGTGTGGTGGAGCCTGATGATCGTGATGTACCCGTACATCACGGGCTTCGTCGCCGGCGCCTTCATCGTGACGTCGCTCTACCACCTCTTCGGCCGGACCGAGTTCAAGCCGGTGGCGCGGCTCGCCATGGCGACCTCCTTCGCCTTCCTGCTCGTGGCCTCGATGCCGCTGCAGCTCCACCTCGGGCACCCCGAGCGCGGCATCTTCATCATGATCACGCCGCACTTCACCTCGGCCATGGCCGGGTTCGGCATCCTCTACAGCACCTATCTCGTCATCCTGCTGCTCGAGGTGTGGTTCGTCTGGCGCCACGAGATCATCCTGCGCGCCCGCCGCTCCCGCGGCGCGAGGCGGGCCTTCTACGCGGCGCTGGCCCTCGGCACCTACGACACGAGCCCCGAGGCGCTCGAGATCGACCACCGCGCCATCATGCTGCTCGCCGGCCTCGGCCTCCCCGGCGCCTGCATGCTCCACGGCTACGTCGGGTTCATCTTCGGGGCCATCAAGGCGAACCCGTGGTGGTCGACGCCGCTCATGCCGGTCATCTTCCTCATGTCGGCGGCGGTCTCGGGCATCGCGCTCCTGGTGGTGCTGTACCAGGTCGTCTCCAAGCTGCGCGGACGCCCCGCCGACCAGCCCTGCGTGTCCGCGCTCTCGCGCTGGCTCTGGTTCTTCCTCATCCTCACCATCACGCTGGAGCTGCTCGAGATCGTGGTCATGAAGTACGAGCGCTCCGAGTCGTGGCTCATCATCTCGGAGCTGCTCACCACGCGGCTCGAGTTCTCCTACGTCACCATGCAGATGATCGTGGGCGGCCTCATCCCGCTCATCCTGCTGGCGGTGGTGGTGCTCATGAACCGCTACCTGCACGAGCGCGTCCGGAACACGCTCTCCACCGCTGCCGCGCTGCTCTGCCTCCTCCAGGTGTTCTCCATGCGCTGGAACATCGTGGTGGGCGGGCAGCTCATGTCGAAGTCGCTGCGCGGGCTGCGGTCGCACTACGACCCCGAGCTCTTCGGCCGGGAGGGGATCCTCATGGCCATCGCGCTCTTCGTGGCGCCGTTCGTCATCCTCTACCTGTTCGACCGCGTGCTCGGCATCGACCCGCCGCAGGCGGCGGCCGCGGGCGGGGCGGAGGCGCCGCCCGCCCCCGTCGCCGATCCAGGCGGCGGGGTACACCCCGCGACCTGACAGCGGCACGCCGCCTCTGGAGGCGCCCATGACCGCCGACCGGCTC
>DASTGH010000370.1:0-2877 GCA_035719345.1 Anaeromyxobacteraceae bacterium | reverse complement strand
GCCTGCGGCCGCCGCCCCGCCGCCGTCCCCCGCCGCCGACCCCGCCCCGTCGCGGCTGGAGGCGGAGCGCGCCGCCGCCCTGGAGCGCGCGCGCCGCGAGGCGCTGGAGCGGGTGGCGGGAGCGGTGGAGACGCTCCGCGCCCAGGCGGACCGGCTGGCGGAGCAGGCCCGCGCCGACGCCATCGAGATCGGCTTCCAGGTGGCGCGCAAGGTGCTCGAGGCGGAGCTGCGCGCCGGCCCCGAGGCGCTCTTCGCCCTCGTGCGCTCGGCCGTGCGCCGCGCCGGCGAGTCGCGCCGCGTCGCGGTCCGGCTCGCTCCCGAGGACGCAGCGCTCCTCGCCTCCGACGCCGCCCGCGGCGCCCTGGACGGCGTGACCGCCGCCCGCGTCGAGTGGATCCCCGACTCCTCGCTCCAGCCCGGCGACTGCCTGGTGGAGACGGACTTCGGCCAGGTGGACGGGCGGCTCGGCACGCGCCTCGCCGAGATCCGGCGCGCGGTCGACGCCGTGGAGGGCGCGGCGTGACGCGCCTCGCGCCCATCGACGCCCTCACCCGGGCCATCGCCGAGGCGGACCCGCTCCCGCTGACCGGGACGGTGGTGCGCGCGGCCGGGCTCGTGCTCGAGGCGGCGCTGCCGCGCGTGCCGGTGGGCACCGCCTGCGAGATCCGCGCGGCCGACGGCGCCTCGGTCATGGCCGAGGTGGTGGGCTTCTTCGGGCAGACGGCGCGGCTCATGCCGCTCGGGGACATCCACGGCATCGGCGAGGGCTGCACGGTCGTGCCGCGCGCCGCCGCCGACCGCATCGCCGTCGGCGACGCGCTGCTCGGGCGGGTGGTGGACGCCGCGCTCCGGCCGGTGGACGGCGGGCCGACGCCGGTGCTCCCGGCGCGCGCCCGGCTCCACGCCACCCCGCCGGTGGCGATGGAGCGCCGCCGCGTGACCCGGCCGCTCCCGCTCGGCATCCGCTGCATCGACGCCTTCCTCACCGTGGGCGAGGGGCAGCGGCTCGCCATCATGGCCGGACCGGGCGTGGGCAAGAGCGTCCTGCTCGGCATGCTGGCGCGCTCCGCCGACGCCGACGTGGTGGTGGTGGGCCTCGTCGGCGAGCGCGGGCGCGAGGTGCGCGAGTTCATCGAGCGCGACCTCGGCGACGGGCTCGCCCGCGCGGTGGTGGTGGTGGCGACGAGCGACGAGTCGGCGCTGAAGCGCGTGCGCGCGGCGACCGTCGCCACGACGCTCGCCGAGCACTTCCGCGGGCAGGGGAAGCGCGTGCTCCTGCTCGTCGACTCGCTCTCCCGCGTCTGCCAGGCGCAGCGCGAGATCGGCCTCGCCGCGGGCGAGCCGCCCACCACCAAGGGCTACCCGCCGTCGTCGTTCGCCATCCTGCCGCGCCTGGTGGAGCGCGCAGGCAACGACGCCGGCCAGGGCAGCATCACCGCCTTCTACACGGTCCTGGCCGAGGGCGACGACACGACCGACCCCGTCGCCGACGCCGCCAAGGCGACGCTCGACGGACACGTCGTCCTCTCGCGCAAGCTGGCCGAGGCGAGCCACTTCCCCGCCGTCGACGTGCTCGCGTCCATCTCCCGCGTCATGAGCGACGTCGTCGACCCGGTGCACCGCGACCTGGCGCGGCAAGGGCGCGAGGTGCTGTCGGCCTACCGCGAGGCGGCCGACCTCATCGAGGTGGGGGCGTACGCCGCGGGGTCGAACCCGCGCGTCGACCGCGCGCTGCGCTGCATCCACGCGCTGCAGGCGTTCCTCCGGCAGGATCCGGGGGAGCGGACCTCGCTGCCCGACGGGCTGGCGGCGCTCCGGAAGGCGCTCGGCGCGGCGGAGGCGAGCCGTGGCTAGCCTCTTGGTCGCGCTGCTGCTCGCCACGGCGGAGCCGGTGGCGCCGGTCCCGCCGGCGATGCCCGAGGTGAAGGGGCCCGTCGCGCCGGCGCTGCACTCGTCGACGACGCCGGCGGACGGACCTCCTCTCCCGCACCAGCGGGAGAGGGACGGGGTGAGAGCTGGACCCCCGTCCCCCAACCCGCCGCAGCCGCGCCCCATGCGCACCGACGACCTCATCGTCCCCCCGCGCAACCCGCTCGCCGAGCCGGTCACCACGCCCCCGAACCTCACCGGCGCGGCGCTGCGCGACGAGCTGCGCGCCTCGGCGCAGCGGCGGCAGGAGGAGCTGGCGGCGCTGGCGCGGGAGCGGGCACGGCTGGAGAAGCTCGCCGCCGACGTCGCCGCCGCCCGCGCCGGCCTGCGCGAGGAGACGGCGAGGCTCGACGCCCTCGCCAGGAAGGCGGCCGCGGAGAAGGCCGCGGCGGCCGCCGCCCCGGCCGCGCCGCCGCGGAAGCCGACGCCCGACGACGAGAAGCGCGCGCAGGCGATGGCGCGGACGCTGAAGGGCATGAAGGCGGACCAGGCCGCGACGCTGCTCGCGCGCCTCGACCGCCCGCTGGCGGTCTCGCTCCTGCGCCGCATGCGGCCCGGAGATGCGGGCGCGGTGCTGGAGAAGATGAAGCCGGATGCGGCGGCGGACCTGTTCTCGCTCATGGCCTCCCCCGAGGCCGCTGGAGGCGCGCGGTGACGGACACGGTGAAGGCGGCGGCGCAGGGCGCGGCGGATGCGGCGGGCGCGGACGGACCCGCGGCCGCGATCCTCGGGCTCGTCGGCCGGCGCGCGGCGCACGGCAAGGGCGCTCACGCGCGTCCAGGCGAGGCGGCCTTCCCCGACCTGCTCGGGCAGGCGATCGCGGCCAGGACCGGCGGAGCGGAGCAGGACGCCGCTGCGGCCGAGCCGGGAGAGGGCGCCGACGCGGCCGCCTCCGAGCCGAACGGCCGCCCCTCACTCCGGCCCACCAGCTTTTGGAGCTCGAGGGCT
>DASTGH010000369.1:0-6111 GCA_035719345.1 Anaeromyxobacteraceae bacterium | reverse complement strand
CATCGCCACGCTGCGGCGCCTGCTCGAGCTGGAGCCCGCGCGCCGCGAGGCGCTGGCGCGGCTCGACCGGCTGTGCGGCGCCGCGGAGAAGTGGGTGGAGCTCGCCGACGTGCTGGGGCGCGAGGCCGGCGCGGCGCAGGCCGCGGGCGACGCCGCGGGCGCCGCCGCCTTCCGGCAGCGCCTCGCCGAGCTGAAGGAGACGCGGCTCCTCGACCGGGAGGGCGCGGTGGCGCTCTACGAGGAGATCCTGTCCGCCCGCCCGGAGGACCCGCAGGCGCTGGCGCGGCTCGAGGGGCTCCTGCAGAAGGACCCCGGCCATCCGCGCGCCGGCGCGGTGCTGGAGCGCGCCTACGCGGCCACCGGCGCCTGGGGGCGCTACGCGGCCGTGCTCGAGCTGCGCGCCGGCGAGCGGCCCGATCCGCTCGAGCGCAAGGCGCTCTTCCTGGAGCTGGCCGAGGTGCGCGAGAAGCGGCTCTCGAACCCTGAGCTCGCCTTCGTGGCCCTGTGCCGCGCCTTCCGCGACGACCCGGCCGACCCGTCGCTGCGCGCCGAGCTGTCGCGCCTCGGGCTCGCCACCGGGCACGCCGAGGAGCTGGCGGCCCTCTACGAGGACGAGTTCGAGAAGCTGCCCCCCGGCGCGGCCGGCGAGGTGGCGCTCACCCTGGGCGTCCTCTACGAGGAGAAGCTCTCCGACGCCGCCGCTGCGGTGAAGTGGTTCGAGGCGGTGCGCCGCCTCGATCCCGCCGGCGCGCCCCGGGCGCTGGCCGGCCTCGACCGGCTGTACCGCGCCGCCGCCAACCATGCGGCGCTGGCCAGCGTGCTCGAGTCGGAGGCGTCGCTGGCCGCGCCCGCCGACCGCGCCGCCTTCCTCTTCCGCCTGGGGCAGCTCTGCGAGGAGCAGCTCGGCGACCCCGACCGGGCGGTCCGCGCCTACGAGGCGCTGGTGGCCGAGGACCCGCGCCAGACGCACGCCCTGCGGGCGCTGGAGCGGCTCTACGAGGCCGCCGGGGCGAAGGCGTCGCTGGCCGCGAACCTGGCGGCGCAGCGCGACCTCGCCGCCGACGCGGCGGCGCGCCTGCGCCTCACCGCGCGCCTGGCCCGGGTGAAGGAGGAGCTCGGGGACGAGGAGGAGGCGGTCGCGCTCTGGCGCGAGGCGCTGGGCCTCGATCCGCGGCACGAGCCGGCGCTCGGAGCCCTCGAGGCGCTCCACGAGCGGCTCGAGCGCTGGGCCGACCTGGCCGAGCTCCTGCGCGCGCGGCTGGCGCTCACCGCCGACCGGCGCGAGGCGGCGCGCCTCCACGACAAGCTGGGGACGCTGCTCGCCACCCGCCTCGGCGACCCGTCGCAGGCGGTGCGCTCCTGGCAGGCGGTGCTGGAGGCCGACCCGCGCAACCGCAAGGCGCTCGAGGCGCTGCGTGACCTGCACGCCGCGGCCGGCGATCTGGACGGGCTGGCGGCGGTGCACCGCCGCCTCATCCCGCTGCAGCCCGACGCCGCCGGCGTGAAGGCGGTGCGCCTGGAGCTCGCCGACGTGCTCCTGCGCGCCGGCAAGAAGGGCGAGGCCGCGGAGCAGGGCCGCCGCGCGCTCGAGCTCGAGCCGCACGGCGAGGCCGACCTGGCCCGGCTCGCCGCCGTCTTCGAGGGCGCCGCCGCGCCGCTCGACCGGGTGAAGGCGGTGGAGGCGCGCGCGGCGCTCCTCGCCGCCGCCGGTCGCTCCCCCGAGGCGGTCGAGGCGTGGCTGGACGCCGCCTCGGCCTGGGAGAAGGGGCTCTCCAAGCCCGACGCCGCCGCCGCGGCGCTCGACCGGGTCCTCGAGCACGAGCCGGCCCGGCGCGACGCCTGGGAGCGGCTGCGGCAGATCCACGCGCGCGCCGGCAACTGGCGCGCCTACGTGCGCGTCTGCGACCTCTTCGCGCCGCACCTCGCCGACCGCGCCGAGCGGCTGGCGCTGCTCGTCGAGCTGGGCGAGATCCACGAGAAGCGGCTCGGCCAGAAGGAGATGGCCTTCGTGACGCTCTGCCGCGCGTTCGCGGAGGACCCGACCCACGCCGGCGTGGCGGCGTCGGTGGCGAGGCTGGCCGAGGAGACCGAGGCCTGGGACGAGCTCGCCGCCGTCTACGAGCAGGTGGCGGAGGAGGCGAAGGGGCTCGCCCGCGCCCGGCTGCTCCTGGCGCTGGGCCGCGTGCAGGACCGGCGCCTCGACGACGCCGACGCGGCCGAGACCTCCTTCCGCCGGGCGCTGGAGGTGGACCCGGCGAGCCCGGAGGCGCTCGACGCGCTCACCGAGCTCTTCACCCGCCGCGGGCGGGTGAAGGACCTCGTCATCGCGCTGGAGCAGAAGCTGGAGGCGGCCGCCGGGCTCGACGAGAAGAAGGCGACGCTGCTGGAGATGGCCCGCATCTACGACGGGCAGCTCCACGACGCCGAGGAGGCGATCAACGCGCTGAAGCGCGTGCTCGAGCTGGACGGCGCGGACGGCGCCGCGCTCGAGGCGCTCGCCACCCTGTACCGGCGCGAGGGCCGCTTCGCCGACCTGGCCGGCATCCTGGCCCGCGCGCGCGACCTGGCGGAGGACAATGCCGCCCGGGTCGCCTACCAGCTGCAGATTGCCGGGCTGCACGAGAACGAGCTCCAGGACGAGGAGGCGGCGGTCGAGGCCTACCGCGCCGTGCTCGGGCTCGACGACGGCAACCGGGAGGCGCTGGCCGGCCTGGAGCGGCTCTACACCAAGCTCGACCGCTTCGCCGAGCTGAACCGCGTCTACGAGCGGCAGGTGGAGCTGGCGCAGGACCCGCGCGAGCGGGTGCGCACGCTGGCCAAGAGCGGCTCCATCTGGGAGGAGAAGCTCGGCGACGCGCGCAAGGCCATCGAGCGCTACGAGGCGGTGCTGAAGCTCGACGGCGGCAGCCTGCCGGCGGTGAAGAGCCTGGAGGCGCTCTACCGGCGCGAGGGCGCGTGGGAGAAGCTCATCGCGGTCCTCACCCACCACGCCACGCTCACGCAGGACAAGCGCGAGCTCGTCTCGCTGGAGGTGCAGATCGGCGAGGTGTGGTGGCGCGAGCTCTCCCGCGTCGACCGGGCCGAGGCCATCTTCAGCCACGCGCTCTCCATCGACCCCGAGTCGCGCGAGACCACCTCGGCCCTGGCGCGCCTCTACGAGCGCAGCGGCAACTGGAACCTGGCGCTGGAGATGCTCGGGCGCGAGGCGCGGCTGGCCGGCGGCGGCAGCGACCTCGTCGGCATCCAGGCGCGCATCGGGCGCATCCACGACGAGATGCTGCAGGACCGGGGCGCGGCCAAGCTCGCCTACGCCCGCGCCCTGGACGCCGACCCCGGGCACCTGCCCGCCATCCGGGCGCTGCGCGCCATCGCCGAGGCGGAGCGCGACCGGGAGGCCTACCTCCGCCACCTCCTCGCCGAGGCGCGCTACGCCGAGGACGACGCCACCAAGGCGAAGCTCCTGCACGAGGCCGGGCGCATCCACCAGGAGGAGCGGGAGGATCCCGACGGCGCCACCCGCCTCTACGAGGAGGCGCTGAAGCGCGTCCCCGACTTCCTGCCCGCGGCCCGCCCGCTGGCCGACCTCTACGTGGCGCGCCAGGACTGGCCGCGCGCGGCGGCGGTGCTGGACGTGGTGGTGAAGCGGCTCGCCCAGGACGGCGAGGCGAAGGAGCTGTGCCGCCAGGCGTACCGCCTCGGTTACGTCGCGGAGAAGCTGGGCGATCGCGCCAAGGCGCTCGCGTGCTTCCGCCGCGCCTACGAGCTCGACGCCACCTACCTGCCGGCGCTGGAGGGGCTGGGGCAGATCCTCGTCCAGGACGGCGCCTGGGAGGAGGCGCTCCGGATCTTCCAGGCCATGCTCATCCACCACCGGGACGGCCTCACCGACCTGGAGGTGGTCGAGACGTACTGGCAGATCGGCGAGATCCAGGCGAAGCTCGGGCAGCCCGACCGCGCCGCGAAGAGCTTCGAGAAGGCGCTCGAGATCGACGGCGGGCACGAGCCCTCCCGGCGCGCGCTGGTGGGCGTGCTGGAGGCGGGGGGCGACTTCGAGGCGGCGGTCGAGCACCGGCAGAAGCTCGCCCAGGCGCTGCAGGGCGACGCCAGGCGAGAGATGCTGGTGCAGCTCGGCACCATCGCCCGCGACCGGCTGAAGGATCCCTACCTCGCCATCGACGCCTTCAGCGCCGCGGCGCGGCTCGACCCCGGCAACGTGCCGGTGACCGAGGCGCTGCTCGCGCTCTACAAGGAGACGAAGCAGGGCCAGAAGGCGGCGGACGTGCTGGCGCGCCTGCTCGAGTCGCCCGAGGCGAAGGCCGATCCGGCGCGGGCGGCCCGGCTGCACCACGCGCTCGCGCAGACGCTCCGCGACGAGCTCTCCGACGGCGAGGGCGCGGCCCGCGAGCTCGACCGCGCGCTCGACGCCGACCCGCGGTTCGTGCAGGCGTTCGCCGACCTCGAGACGCTGCTCACCGCCGGCCAGCGCTGGCGCGAGCTGGAGGGCGCCTACACGCGCATGATCCAGCGGCTGCCCAAGGGCCCGGAGTCGGCCCCGGCGCGCGTCGCGCTGTGGAAGACCCTGGGCGAGCTCTACCGCCGCGTCCTCGACGACGCCGAGGGCGCGCGCGTCGCCTACGAGGTGGTGGCCCGGGCCGCGCCCGACGACGCCGGCGCGGTCGAGGCGCACGCCGAGCTGGCCGCGAAGCTCCACGGACACGAGGCCGAGGCCATCGGCGCCTACCGGCGCCTCCTCCACATCGGCACCGCGCCGCAGAAGGCGGTCTCCGCGCTCGTCGGCCTGCACGCCGAGGTGAAGGGCTACGACCAGGCCTACTCCGCGGCGCAGGCCCTGGTCTTCCTCCTCGGGCAGGGCACGCCGGAGGAGGGCCAGGTGGCGGCCCGGCTGCGGCGCTTCGCGCGCGACACCGCCGCCGCCTCGCTCGACGACGACGCCTGGACCGGCCTCGTCCTGCACGAGCGCGTGCGCGGGCCGCTCGCCGCCATCCTGGCGCTGCTGGTCAAGGAGGCGTCCGAGATCTTCGTGCAGACGCCGAAGGACCTCGGCCTGCACCCGAAGAAGGACGAGCTCGACGTGCAGGGCTCGATGCTCTTCTTCGCCAACATGTACAAGTACGTGGCGCGCACGCTCGGCTTCCAGACGCCGCGCCTCTTCCGCGCCGGCGAGGCCGGGGCGCGCCTGCAGCTCCTGCCGCTCGCGCCCCCGGCGCTGGTGGCGGCCGAGGACCTGTTCCAGGAGCGGCCGAAGAAGGAGCTGTGGTTCACCATCGCCAAGGCGATGGCGTTCCTCCGGCCCGAGCTCACGCTCGCGCGGCTCATGCCGCACGACCAGCTCGACGCCGTCTTCCAGGCCGCCGCCAGCCTGGGCACGTCGCGCTTCGTCGTCACCGCCGACCCGCACCTCGTCGAGAGGCTGAAGCGCCGCCTGGAGCACGCGCTGCCGGAGCACACCCGCAGCCAGCGCCTCAAGCTCCTGGCGCGGGCCTACTGCGACGTGCAGCACCCCGGTGACGTGCGCGCCTACATGGACGCCGCCGAGCTCACCTCGAACCGGGTGGGGGCGCTCCTCGCCGGGGACCTCGACGTGGTGCGGCGGATGATCGCGGTCGAGAAGGCGGCCGTCTCCAAGCTCCGGGAGGAGACCCGGCTCAGGGATCTCCTGCTGTTCTGCACCTCGGAGGAGTACGCGACCTTGCGGCAGCGGCTCGGGCTGTCGGTGGTGGTGCCGAACGCGTGAGCCGGGGGCGCGCGGGGACTATAGCCCCGCCCGCCCCGTGCGTACGTTGTGCCAGATTCGCCGCCGGCGGCGGGTCCCTTCCTTGACCCCCTCCGCGCGTGACTCTAGGATTAGCCAGATTTGTCGGATGTTTAGACGGACGGGGCCATGAAATTCTCCTGCAGCGGCTGCGGCTCGCAGTACATGATCTCGGACGACAAGGTCGGTCCGAACGGGGTCCGCGTCCGTTGCAAGAAGTGCGGGAACGTCGTGTCGGTGAAGCGCGCGCCCGCGGCCGCGCCGGAGATCGCGCCGGCGCCCGCGCCCGCTCCCGCCGAAGCGACCGCGCCGGCCGCCGGCGCGGTCGCTTCGGCGGG
>DASTGH010000368.1:0-3680 GCA_035719345.1 Anaeromyxobacteraceae bacterium | reverse complement strand
GGTGCCGCCCGCGCCGTAGCCCTGCAGGAAGAGCTGCACGGCGCCGGTGGTGTTGGAGTCGGTGACGTTCACCACCAGCCGCTGCTTGGCCACGCGGTACTCGACCGCCGTGATGAGGATGGCGTCGCGCGCGCCGACGTTGACGGTGACGAGCGCGCCGAACGAGTCGAGATAGCCGTTGTTCACGATGAGCGCGAAGTCGAGCTTCACGGCCGCGTTCGGGGCCGTGAAGGTCGGGCGGGCCACGTCGGTGGCGGAGAGCGTCACCGGCGTGCCGCCGACCTGCGTCCAACGGTAGGTGAGCGGCAGGCCGTTCGGGTCGCGGCTGGCCGTCCCGTCGAGCGTCACCGGGGCCGTGCCGGGGAACACGATCTGCGTCGGGCCGGCGTTGGCGACCGGCGCCACCACCGGGCTCACCGCCACGTCCACCGTCGCCGGCGTGCTCGTGCCGTTGGCGTTCGAGACGACGAGCTGGAAGGTGATGGTGAGGCTGCCGCCGGGCGGCACGACCGGCGCCGTGAACGTCGGCGTGGCCGTGTTGGCGCCGGCGAGGGCGACCGTGGGAACGGTCGAGCCCGCCGGGACGACCTGCGTCCACGAGAAGGTGAGCGGCAGCGCCGCCGGGTTCGGGTCGAAGCTGGCGGTGCCGTTCAGCTGGACGACGGCGTTCGAGGGGGCGGTGAGCGTCGGGCTCAGCCGCGCCACCGGCGGCTGCAGCGCCGTGGACGCCGGGTTCACGGTGACGTTCACCGTCACCGGCGGCGAGGACAGCGGCGTCGCGTCGCTCACCACGAGCTGGAAGGTGAGCACCGTCGCCGCGCTCACCGAGGGCGCGGTGAACGTCGGCAGGGGGATGCTCGCGCTGGAGAGCGTCGCCGACGGCCCGGCGGTCTGCGTCCAGGCGAAGGTGAGCGGCAGGCCGTTGGGATCGGTGCTGAGCGCGCCGTTCAGCGTGACGGGGGCGCCGGCGGTCACGGTCTGGTCGGGGCCGACCACCGCCGTGGGCGCGGTCGGCGCCGCGGTCGAGCAGACCACGGGCGGCGGCGGGTTCGCGGCCGGGAACGGCTTCAGCTGTCCGACGATGCCGGTCGGGACGGGGTTCGGGCCGCCGCCGGCCCAGGGGCCCATGCCCTTCGCCAGGAACGCGAAGTCCTGGAGGTTGAGCGCGATGGGCGGGTTGCCGATGCCCAGGTTCTCGGGCCACAGGTACTCGCTGATGGGCGCGTGGTACTGCCCGGCGAGGAGCCCGTTCGCCGTCTGCGAGACGACCGCGCCGCGCACCATGGCGCGCACCTCGCGCGTCGCCGGCAGGAAGATGCCGGTCGAGGGGAGCGAGAGCACCTTGCCGGGCGGCGCGAAGCGCCAGCGGCCCATGACCGCTCCGGTGGGCGGTCCGGGGTCGACGCCCACCGAGCCCCAGTCCCGGTCGCTGGTCACGCCGGTGCACGGGTCGACGTCGATGCCGTACAGGTCGACGACGCGCGACGGATCGGTGGAGAAGCCCTCGAACTTGGTGCGGACCGTCGCCTCCTGCGGGAAGATGCCGGGCGCGCCGCCCACGCCGAGGATGGTGACGTCGAGCGCCACGTACGCCGGGTCGGTGCCGGGCGTGGTGAAGATGCCGACGTTCGCGATGATCGTGTAGGCGGCCATGAACGTGGCGCCGGCGGGCGCGGGCCCGACCGTGGGCTCGGCCCCCTCCTTCATGAGCACGCCGGAGTAGGTGATGAAGTCGCCGACCTGGAACGGCGCCTGGGCGGTCGGGTCGAGCCCGACCAGCCCGGAGTTCGGCGGGTTCATCTGGAAGATGCTCTGGTACGTGCCGGTGACCGGGTCGATGGGCCGGTTGGTGGAGGGGCAGAGCAGGTCGTCGCCGAGCCGCGGATCCTGGCGCGGCAGGCACATGGGGTAGGCGGTCTCGGAGCGGATGGTCGGGTTGTCCTCGTCGATCGTGAAGCGCACGTCGGGCGACCAGACGCGTCCGAACTTGCCGAGCGGGTCGTTGATGCGGACGCGCTGCCCGGTGGTGGGATCGCCCACCACCCCGCCCACCCGCAGCTCGCCGGTGATGTAGTCGATGTAGGTGATGTACCCGGAGCTGGTGTTGAGCGACTGCTGCGAGAAGTTGATGAGGCCGGCTATCCACTGACCGTTGACCCGGTTCCCCTGCACGCTCACCTCGTAGGTCCCGAGCGGCTGGGGCACGTCGGTGAGCGCCATGCCGGTCTGCGTCGGCGCGTAGGGCGCGGGCGCGAGCCGGAACAGCTCGGCCCAAGTGAGGGCTGTCGCAGGCATGAGCACGACGGTGTTATCCGGGACGATGATGGTCTGTCCGTTCACCGTGAGCGTCCCGCCCGAGAGCGCCGTCGAGCCGCCCAGCGTGGCGGCCTGGAGGAAGCCGACCACCTGGAACGGGAGCACGGGCGCGGTCACCGTCGCGGTGGGGAACACGACCGCCGGCGCGCCGAAGATCGGCACGCCGCCCTTCGCGGCCTGAGCCCGCGGCGCCGCCAGCAGCGACGCCACGCACCCGGCGGCCACCGCCGCCCTCGCCAGGCGCCCCTTCGCGCCGCTCGTCATCGTCATCTCCGTGCCCTCCTGCGCGCGCCCTGGGGCGCGGTGCTGCGTTCATGCGCTGCGCGTGCGCGCCGCCCCGCCGTCAGGGGGCGACGAGCACGCCGTCGATGAGGATGGTCCCGTTCGCCCTGGGGTCCGTCTTGAAGGTGCCGCCGAGGACGATCAGGGTTCCATCGTTCACGGCCGGCGAGCGCGATCCGGTCAGCTGGATGGCGCCGCCGGTGCCGGCGGAGCCTGCCTGGTCGGTGGCATCGCCGCCGGCCGCCGAGATGGTCGCCGCGTTCTTCACCGAGGCCCCCGAGAGCTGGACGGTGCCACCGTCGCCCGCGGTGTTGAGCGGCCCGATGTTGGGGTCGGTGTTCGTGGTCACGGCTCCGCCGCCGTCGGCGCGGATGCCGCCCTGGACCTGGTTGTCGACGGTGCCGGCGTCCGCCGACAGGACGACGGAGCCGCCCTGCCCGGCGAGTGCGTCGCTGGCGGCGCCGCCGGAGGCGGCGAGCGTGCCCGCGTTTGTGACGCCGGTGCGCCCCGAGAGCCGGATGGCGGGGAGCGACTGCAGGGTGCTCAGCTTGGCGCTGCCTCCGCTGCGGCCGGACCCGCCGTTCGCGGTGAGCGTGCCCGAGTTGATGGCCTGCTCGGGGTAGATGCCGGGCCACGCGTTCTTCGTCTGGGTGTCGAGCGTGATCGAGCCGCCCGCCCCGCCCGTGCCCGGCTTTGTGGGATCGGCGGGGAGCCCGGGCAGGAACCCGTTGCCGCCGCTCGCCACGAGGTCCGTGGCGTTCACGACCGAGCCACCGGCCGCGGTGCCGCCGTTGGCGAACGAGGCCTCGTTGGCGAGGGCGATGACGCCGCCCGCGCCGCCCTGGCTCGGTCCGGCGCCGCCGCTCGCGTCGACCGTCTTGAAGCCGAAGAGCACGATCTCCTGGCCCGCGGGAGCGCTGGCGGGGTCGAGCGTCAGCGAGACGGAGCCGCCCAGGCCACCCGACGCGCCGCTGCCGCCGCGCGCGTCGATCCCGGCGGACAGCCACACGGACCCCGTGGCGACCGTGGTGCCGCCGGTTCCGGGCACGCCCTGCGTCGAGGTGCCGATGGTGACGGCGCCG
>DASTGH010000367.1:0-23863 GCA_035719345.1 Anaeromyxobacteraceae bacterium | reverse complement strand
ACTTCCTCTCCTCGCCCACGAGCCGACACGCGCAGCACCTGGCGGCGAACCCGCGCGCCGCGGCGGCCATCCACGAGGACTACCGCGACTGGCCCGATATCAAGGGCGTCCAGCTCGAGGGGCGCGTGGCGGAGGTGGGCGAGGGCGAGGCGGCGCGGGTGCGCGCGCTCTACGGCGCGAAGTTCCCGGTGGTGGGGAAGATCGCCGAGGCGCCGCCCTTCATCGTCGCGGCGCTCGCCAGGGTGCGCTGGTACGCGCTCACGCCCGACGCCGTCCACTTCGTCGACAACGCTGCCGGCTTCGGCAGGCGGGCGCGCCTCCTCTGACGATCACTGCGCGACGCGCAGGGCGTCCTGTGGGGGCGCGGCGCGGCCCGACCAGCGACGGAACAGGTGGTGCTCGATGCCCACCTGGTCGAGCGCCTTGCCGAGGCTCTGGTGGACGAGGTCCATCACCGTGTCGGGCTGGTGGTAGAAGGCCGGCATGGGCGGCAGGATCACCGCGCCCAGATCCGCCGCCTGGGTCATGAGCTGCAGGTGACCTTTGTGCAGGGGCGTCTCGCGCACCATGAGGACGAGCTTGCGGCCCTCCTTGAGCGTCACGTCCGCGGCGCGGATGACGAGGTTGTAGGTGAAGGAGTGGGCGATGGCCGAGAGGCTCTTCACGGTGCAGGGCGCCACGATCATGCCGCGCGTCCGGAACGAGCCCGAGGCGGGCGCCGCGCCCACGTCCTTGTTGCTGTGGACCACGGAGGCGAGGGCCTTCACCTCCGCCACCGAGTAGGGCGTCTCGATGGCGAGGTTCGTGATGGCGGCCTCGGAGAGGATGAGGTGCGTCTCCACGCCGAGCTCCTTCAGGACGCGCAGGAGCTCGACCCCGTAGATGACGCCGGTGGCGCCGGTGATGGCGACGATGATGGGCTTGTCGTTGGACTGTTCCATGGCGTCCTCCTAGGCGACGAGCACGTCGATGCCGTTCGCGGCGAGCGCGCTCGCCACCGCGTCGCGGTCGGGGGCCTCGAACCGGATGACGACCCGCCGCTCCGAGCCGTCCGCCGCGCACAGCTCGCCGTGGCCCGAGAGCGGGTAGACCGCCTGCAGCTCCGCCCCGGCGCCCTCGGCCACGTCCACGATGCGGCCCAGCACGCCCGGGCCGAGGCGGGCGGGGGCCACGGTGAGCCCGCCCTGCTTTCCCCACGCGCCGAGGAGGTGGATGGCGAGCGAGAAGATCTCGTTGGCCGAGATGATGCCGACGACCTGGCCGTTCTCCAGCACGGGGAACTGCGAGACGCCCAGCGCGCGCCCCTTCGCGAGGCAGTGCTCCATCGTGTCGCGGGCCTCGATGGTGGCCGGGTTGCGCACCATGATGTCCTTCACCTTCACGCGCGTGACGAAGAAGTCGAGCTCGTCCGGGTTCTGCGTGCGGCTCACGTGGTGGCCGGCGCGCAGGCAGTGGGCCTGGGTGACGAGCCCGCGGAGGCGGCCGCCGTCCACCACCGGGAGCCCCGGCAGCTTGCGCGCCATGATGAGGTCCTTCGCCTCGGAGACGAGCGTGTCGCTTCCCACCACCACCGGGTCGCGCCGCATCCAGTTGCGCACGATCATGCGACACCTCGCTGCTCGGCCTCGGGGGCGCGCCGCGCCTGCGGCCGCGGCTGGTGCTCGCCGTGCAGGCGGACGAGCTCGTCCACGGCGGCGCGCGCGAACTCCGGCGTGTACAGGTGGAGCGGCACCTTCCGCACGCGCGACGGATCGGGGAGCCGCTCCTCGAGCCGGGCCACGAAGGCGGCGTCGGCGGCCGGGTCGTACATGGGCCGGCCCTCGCGATCGAGCGACGACCAGCCGCGGAGCGGGACGAGGAACGTCCACGGCCCGCGGGCGCGGCCGAGCCGCTCCGCGATGACGTCGGCCGCCTGGCGGAGCTCCTCCGCCGTCGTGCGCACCTGCACCCGGAGCGCGTCCTGCACGTACTGCGGCCGGTCCTTCGTCCGCTCCAGCATGTCGGCCCGGCCGCCGTAGGAGAGGATGTCGAGGCCGCACGGCCCGAGCACCATGGGGATCCCGGTCTCCACCGCCGCCAGGAGGCGGTCCGGCCCGGGGTCGCGGTTCCCCTTGAAGAGGTGCTCCATGACGCCGCCGGTGCACAGGTCGAGGACGGCGTGGAAGGCGCCGTCGCGGATCATCTCCTCCATGGCGCGATCGCCCTTGCCCTGGGCGTGGCAGACGATGGGCGTGAACCCCGCCTCTTCCAGCATGCCGAGGGCGGCCTGCACCGCCATCTCGCCGAAGCCGAACGAGGACACGGCGACGCACGGCTTGTCGAAGCGGATGGCGGTGCCCTGCGTCATCTCCACCATGCCGCAGATGGCGCCCACCGCGTTCACGATCTGCGCGCGGAGGAGCGGGTTCATCTTCACGATGTCGAGCACCGTGTGGTGCATGGTGATGTCGCGCGTGCCGACGTACTTGTCGATGTAGGCGGGGTGGGCGGCCATGGGTGACGCCATCACCTTCGGCATGCCGAACGGCAATCGCCTCATGATGGAGGTGGCGACGAGCGTGGCGGTGCCGCCGCCGATGCCGAGGATGCCGTGCACCCGGCCCTGCCGGACGAGCTCCTCCACGATCGCGCCCGCCCCCGCGATCTGGTTGTTCGTGGCCGCGTCGCGATCGGAGCGGTACTTCTCGCGCACCACCTCGATGGGCAGGCCGCCGCGCGCCGCCACCTCCTCGGTGCGGATGTCACCGGGGAAGGGCGGCGGCTCCTCCATGCTGAAGTCGAGCAGCAGGGGCTCGATCCCGCGGCTCTCGATGAGGCCCTTCACGAAGACGATGTCCTCGCCGCGCGTGTCGAGGTTGCAGACGACGACGATGCCCTTCCTCGTCATGGCGGTCATCCCTCGGAGGAGGCCTTCGCCTTCTTCTGCGCGGGGCGCGTGAGGCGGTCGATCATGTCGGCCACCGGGCTCTTGCCGGAGAAGCCGTAGTCGTTCCAGCGATCGGAGACGCGCTGCAGGACGGCCCGGTCCATCCAGATCTCGTTCGGCTTGTTCTTCCACTCGTAGGGTGTGCAGGCGTCCATCTGGATGCGGCTCACGATCTCACGCGCCTCGATGGGCAGGCCGGGGTCGAGCGGGGTGGAGCGGCCCCGGTTGATGATCTGGACCGAGCGCGCCGGGTCGAAGCGGGTGGAGAGGGCCCACATGACGCGGTCCCAGTCGTCGGCGGCGATGTCGTGGTCCACCGTGATGACGCCCTTCAGGCCGTAGTGACCGGTGGTGGACGCGCACACGGCGTCGGCCACGTGGTTCGAGTGGCCCGGGTACATCTGCTTCACCGAGACGATGGCCCAGAACCGGCCGCAGGCCTCGGGCGGGATGTACACGCTCTGGATGCCCGGCACCTTCATGGTCTCGAGGTCGTACCAGAGCGTCGCCGTCCGGTTGAGCGACTGGATCATGTGGATGTCGTTCACCGGCTTGCCGACGGTGGTGGACCACCAGATCGGCTTGTTGCGGTGGAGGATGCGCTTCACGCGCAGGACGGGCTTCGGGTAGTCCTTGCCCTTGTTGCCCGAGTAGTAGCCCGTGTACTCGCCGAACGGCCCCTCGTCCATGAGCTCGTTGGGATCGATGAAGCCCTCGGCGATGACCTCGGCGGTGGCGGGGAGGGTGAGGCCGGTGAGGTCGGACTTGAACACCGGGACGGGCTCGCCGCGCAGCGAACCCGCGATGTCGTACTCGTCCACCTGCGCCGAGACGAGCGTCGAGGCGGCCAGGAACAGCACTGGATCGCAGCCCACCACGGCCGCGGCGGGCATGAGCTCGCCCCGCTCCTGGTACTTCTTCATGTGCATGTCGCCGTGCTTCCCCTTGATGATCTGGGAGCCGAGGATGTCCTTCCCCAGGATCTGGGAGCGGTACGTGCCGAGGTTCGTCCAGCCGGTGTCGGGGTCGCGCGTGACGAGGTAGCCGGACGTGACGAAGAACCGGCCGCCGTCGTCGGGGTAGAACCAGGGCACGGGGAACTTCTCGAGATCGATGGCGTCGCCCGTGATCACGTTCTCCATGACGGGCGGCCGCTCCACGAAGCGCGGCTTCACGAGCTGCTTCGTGGTGAGCTCCATCCACTTGCGGGCGAGCTGGACCATCGTGAGCGACGGATCCTGGCCCAGCGCCAGCGCCAGCCGGGCCGCCGTGGAGAAGGCGCTCGTGAACACCGGGATGTCGTAGCCCTTCACGTTCTCGTAGAGGAGCGCGGGGCCCTTCTGCTCCTCGTTGACCTTGGAGACGTGGCAGAGCTCCCACTTCCAGTCCACCTCGGTCCGCACGCGGTGGAGCATGCCCGCGCGCTCGCAGGCGGCGATGTAGCCGCGGAGGTCGTTGATGGGGGCGGCGTCGCGTCGGTCGGTCATGGCTCGGTCCTCTCCTCTCGGCGGTGGTCGCGTGAACGGACGGTTGAATGCACGATCAGTTGAGTCGCGCGCCCTGCATCATCGAGGCGACGATGTGGTCGAGCGCGGTCTGGCCGGCGGACGCCGGCCTGGCGGCGGCCTGCCGCGAGCTCCAGACAGTCTCGGGCCGGGCCTGCAGGATGAGGATGTTGCCGCCGGCCGGGAGGTTCTTGTCGATGGCCCACTCGATGTCCATGGGCCGCCCGTAGTGCTTCTCGATGCGCTTGCCCATCCAGGCGAGCTGGGTGACCTCGTCGTCGATCACGCACTGCACGTGCTGGCGCTCGAGCGGGATGGCGTGCGCGTAGCTCCGCTGCGCCTTCGTGTCGACGGTGTAGGCCACCTCCTTCTTCGGGATGGTGCGCTCCACGATGTCGAGCGAGACCTTGTTCACGACGAAGTGATCCGGCGTGACCTCGCCCGAGACCACCGACTCGCCGAACCCGAAGTTCGCGTCGATGACGATGCTGGAGCGATCACCGTTCGACGGATTGAGCGTGAACATGACGCCGGCGGTGTAGGCGTTGGCCATCTTCTGGACCGCCACCGCGATGGCCACGTCCTCGTGGCGGAACCCGTTCCTGGCGCGGTAGGCCATGGCGCGCCCGGTGTAGAGGCTGGAGATGCAGCGCCGGGCATGGGCGAGGAGGTCGTCGACGCCGCGGATCCAGAGGAACGTGTCCTGCTGGCCGGCGAAGCTCGCGCCGGGGAGATCCTCGGCGGTGGCGCTGGAGCGGACCGCCACCGGCGCCGCGGGCATGCAGCACTCCACCGACAGCTTCCGGTAGTGCTCCGCCACGAGATCCTCCAGCTCGGTGGAGAAGGGCGCGTCCTCGATGAGGCGGCGCGCGGCCGCGCTCGCCGCCTCGAGCGCGGTCACGTCCTGCGCGTCCTTCCCATCGGTGAGCGCCGCCACCTCGCGATCGAGCCCGCGCTCCTGCATGAAGGCGCGGTAGGCCGCGGTCGTGATGGCGAAGCCGGGCGGGACCCGGATCCCGGCGTGGATGAGCTCGCCGAGCGAGGCGCACTTCCCGCCCACGAGGGGCAGCGCGTCGTGCTGGCATTCGGAGAGCCAGCAGACCATCGGGGCGGCGGCGGCCATGGCGATCCCCCGGGGCCCTATGCGGCGAGGCTCTTCGCGTCCGCCGGCAGCAGCGTGATCTCTCCGGTCGAGCCGTTCACGCGGATGAGCTGCCCGCTCCGGATGAGCTTGGTCGCGCTGCCGGTCCCCACCACCGCCGGCATCCCGTACTCGCGGCAGACGATGGCCGCGTGCGACATGACCCCGCCCACGTCCGTCACGCACGCCTTGATCCTCACGAAGGCCGGCGCCCACGAGGGCGAGGTGGTCGGGGCGACGAGGATCTCGCCGTCCTGGAGCTCCGAGATCTCGGCCACCGTCCGACAGACGCGGGCGCGGCCCTCCACCGTGCCCGGGCTGCCCGGGAAGCCCTTGAACGCGGCCACCGGTCCCTCGGCCGCCGCCACCTTGCCCCATTCGGCGAGCGACTCGTTGGTGACGCCCCACAGGACGACCGTGAAGGGCTCCTGGATGACCTCGGGAGCGGGGCCGATCGCGGGCGGCGGCCGCCAGGCGGCGAACTTCTCCATGACGCCCTTGCGCCAGGCGATCTCGATCGGCCAGGTCGTCGCGCCGCGCGGCTTCACGTGGGTGGCCCACGCCGTCACGAGGTCCCACAGCGCGTCCTTGATCTCGCCGCGCTTGAGGTACCAGACATCCTCGACGTCCTGGAGGAGCCCGTGCTCCTTCATGATGGCGGCGACCTCGCGCACCTTGTTCCAGAACACCGAGTGGAACCAGTGCTCCACGTAGAAGAGGTGGTTCTCGACGTACGGGAACACGGTCTTCGCCGTGGCGAGGAGCTGGTCGAAGGCGGCGCGGTCGCCCTCGTCGGCGATGAGGGCGCGGTACTCGGCGGTGATGCGGTCGCGCTCGGCGCGGACCTTGGCCGTGGGCCGCTCCAGCGACTGGCCGGCGCGCAGCTTGTCCGCGTAGATGCGGATCATGCCGAGCGGGATGTCGAGGTCGTCGTTCCAGGAGCGGTCGTGGTGGTACCAGCCGGTGCCGGTGGAGACGTTGAACCAGGGCTGGCGCGCCTTCTCGAAGGCGGCCAGCCACTCGCGGCCGGCCGGCGTCTTCTGGAGGGCCGGCGCGAGCCCGGCGAACCCCTTGGCCGACGCGAGCTGGCCGACGAGGTCGAGCTCCACCGCCTTCCGGGCGAGCCCGATGAGCTCCTGGTCCGGCCGGTACATGATGACGTCGATCCCCGAGATCATCTGCGTCACGCGCTGCGCGGGGATGTCGGGGAAGATCTTCTTGCAGTGCCCGAGGAACGTGACGTACGCCGCGTACCCCAGGTTGAGGAACTCGAAGTGGTACTGCCAGCAGCGGATGCCGAGGTCGATGAGCTGGTCGTAGGCGCGCAGGAGGTGGTAGCCCTTCGACTCCCCCATCGCCTCCTTCACCACCGAGATGTCCTCGAGCCCGGGCAGCGGCTCGATGCGAACCGCCTCGAGCGCGGCGATGGTGGCCTCCATCTTCTCCTTCCACCGCGCCTCGAGGGTGTCCCAGTTCTGGTAGTAGTACCCGGCGCGCTCCAGGAAGGCCTTCACGCGCTCGCCGATCTCGGCCGGATCCTTCACCGGGACGGGCGCGATGTACACGTACCCGTTCACCATACGGTGATCGACGCCGTAGACCGGCGGCACCGAGAAGATGCGCGTGTTGTACTGGGAGAGCGCGAGGTACCAGGCCTCGTCCCAGATCGTGTCGAAGGGGCAGAGTGGCTCCGGGTAGTGGAGCCCGTCGTAGAACCAGAACGTCTCCTCCTCGTAGCGCTGCCGCTCGGGATCATCGGTGACGAACTGGTACTGGTACGGATACATCCGCTCCCAGCCCTCGGTGCCTGGAAGCGTCTTGAACTCGTGCGGGTTCGGGAACTTCACGGTCGCCTCCTGGCTCGGATAGAGCGCTGCATGAGGGCTGCGGGCGTCTGCGTCCCGGGAGCACCGGACATGCCATGCCGCGCCGCGCCGGTCGGCCGGCGGGCGCAACGGGCCGTGAGCGCTGGGGTTCCTGCCGGAGGGCCACCCGCGGCGGCGCCATGGGGCGCCGCCGGGCATTCACCACATGATCAAATCCGGCCGCCGGCGGGGCGCCGGCTCGACCACCTGGTGAAGGGGGTCGGCGATCTTCAAGCCTCGTGCCGCACGTACTCGAAATCGATGGGGCGCCCCTTGATCCCCTGCTTCGGCGCGGCGATCCAGTGGGCCATCTGCGTGGGGTCGAGCACCGGGGTCTGCATGAGGCTCCGCACGAACGCCTTGTCCGCGGCGCTCGGCAGCCACTCGCCCTGGCGCGCCCTCCACGCCTCCTCCGCGAGCACGTCGCCCTGCGGGTCGGCGAAGACGCCGGCGTGGACGCCGATGGCGCGGTGGAACCGGCGGCTCGGGAGCGCGAGCCGGAACGGGATGCCATGCGCGGCGATGGCCCGGTTCCACTTGTCGACGCCGCGCTGGCAATCCTCGACGTAGGCGTCGCGCAGGACCTCGTTCATCGCGTTGCGCAGCGGCACCTCCTCACGCGCGACCTTCCCGCCCTTCACCACGTCGAGGGCGTAGGTCCCCTCGAGCGCGCGGTGGTCCTCGTACCGCGCCTCGCCGGCGCGCCCCTTGATGCCGGTGGCGAACGAGGCGGCGGCGTTGGACGAGACCTCGCCGCCGAAGAGGTCGAGGCTCACGGAGTACCAGAGGTTCAGGTAGCGCTGCACGGTGGGGAGGTCGATGACGCCGAGCGTGCGCACGTCGTCCGGGTGCTCCTTGCCCGCCTGGCGCATCGCCTGCGCGGTGCGCTCGACGATGCGCGCGGCTCCCGTCTCCCCGACGAACAGGTGGTGCGCCTCCTCGGTCAGCATGAAGCGCGTCGTGCGCGAGAGCGGGTCGAAGGCGCTCTCCGCCAGCGCGAGGAGCTGGAACTTGCCGTCGCGATCCGTGAAGAATGTGAAGAGGAAGAAGGACAGCCAGTCCGTGCACGGCTCGTTGAACGCGCCGAGGATGCGCGGCTTGTTCTCGTCGCCGCTGCGGCGCTGCAGGAGCTCCTCCGCCTCCTCCCGGCCGTCGCGGCCGAAGTGGCTGTGGAGGAGGTAGACCATCGCCCACAGGTGTCGCCCCTCCTCGACGTTCACCTGGAACAGGTTCCGGAGGTCGTAGACGCTGGGGCACGTCTGGCCGAGCAGTCGCTGCTGCTCGACGCTGGCGGGCTCGGTGTCGGCCTGCGTCACGAGGATGCGGCGCAGGCTGTTGCGGTGCTCGCCGGGGACCTGCTGCCAGACCGGCTCCCCGAGAAGGTCGCCGTGCCCGATGCGGCGGTCCGGCACCGGATCGGCGAGGAAGATGCCCCAGCGGTAGTCGGGCATCCTCACGTACCCGAAGTTCGCCCAGCCGTCCGCCTCGACGCTGACCGCGGTGCGCAGGTAGACGAGGTCCTCCTGGAAACCGTGCGGCCCCATGTCCCGCCACCACGAGAGGAAGCCCGGCTGCCACGCCTCGAGCGCGCGCTGCAGCCGCCGGTCGCTCGCGAGGTCGACGTTGTTCGGGATGCGGTCCTGCGCGATCTCGGACATGGTCAGCACCGTCTCCAGTCGAAGTGGGGCCGCACCGGCTTGCCGTAGAGCGTGAGCGCGCCGCGCTCGCCGACCGCGTTCGGGCGCTGGAAGATCCAGTTCTGCCAGGCCGTGAGGCGGCCGAAGATCTTCGTCTCCATCGTCTCCGGGCCGGCGAACCGGAGCGACGCCTCCATGCCGGTCATCGCGTCGGGGGAGAGGCTGGCGCGCTCCTCGAAGGCGAGCCGGACCTCGTCGTCCCAGTCGAGGTGGTCGGGGGCGAACGTCACCAGGCCGGCGGCGAGCGCGGCGCGCGTGTCGAGCTCGCCCGCCTCGAGCGCTCGCGCGGCGCGGCCGGGCTCGCCGAGGAAGCGCGACTGGAGCCGCGTGAGGCCGTTCGACATCGGCAGCGGTCCGGCGTTCATCGGCGAGGTCGCGACCGCGACGCCCCCCTCCTCGCCGTCCTTCATGTAGACGCGGTCGCTCGCGAGCGCGAGCTCGAGGAGCGAGCCCGCGAAGCACGAGCCGGGCTCGACGAGCGCGAAGAAGCTCCTCGCCGTCAGGTCGAGGCGCTTGAGGACGCGCTTCATGTGGAGGACCACCTCGCGGACGAGCCCATCCTCCAGGTGCGCCGCGAGCATCCGGTCCACCGCGAGCACGGCCTCGCGCGAGCCCTCGGTCCTCACGGCGACGACGCCGATCGCGGGGTGGTTCCAGCGGAGCTCGAGCAGCGCGTCGTCGAGCTCGCGGAAGGCGGCGAGGGCCCAGGCGCGCGCGCCCGCCTCGGCGAGCGCCGCGGGCGTCGCCGGCTCGTCCGCGCCCGGCCCGCGCACCACGAGCTCCGCGGTGCGCGCCGCGGGATCGACCGTCAGCGACACGTGGCCGTACTCGACCCCGCGCTCGGAGCGCTTCGCCTCGAGCGCCGGGAGTGCCACCGCCGGGAAGGGCCGGCGCCGGCTGCGGGCGACCATGGCCTCGAGCCGCCGGCGGACCGCGTCGTCGAGCTTCGCCCGGGGCGGCGCCTCGTCGACGAGCCCCCACTCCACCGCGCGCTTGCCGCGCACGCCCTCCGCCATCGTCGAGAACACGTCGGCGAGGTCGCGGCGGACCTTGCGCTTGTCCACGAGGCGCGTCAGGCCACCCGTGCCCGGCAGCACCGCGAGGAGCGGCGCCTCGGGGAGGCTCACCACCGAGGACCCGTCGTCGGCGAGCACGATCTCGTCGCAGGCCAGCGCCAGCTCGTAGCCGCCGCCGCTCGCGGTGGCGTGGAGCGCCGCCAGCGTCGGGACACCGCTCTCGGCGCTCAGCTCCTCGAGCGCGATCCGCGTCTCGTTCGTGTACTTGCAGAAATTGACCTTGAAGTCGTGCGCCGAGCTGCCGAGCATGTAGATGTTCGCGCCCGAGCAGAAGATGCGCTCCTTGAGGCTCGTCACCACGAGCGCCTTCGCCTCGGGGTGCTCGAAGCGGACGCGCCCGATCGCGTCCGCGAGCTCGAGGTCGACCCCGAGGTCGTAGGAGTTGAGCTTCAGGGCGTAACCGCCGGGCGCGGCGGCGGGGCGGAGGCCGCCGCCCTCGTCCACGTCCATGGCCAGCCGCGCGACGGCGCCGCCGTGCTCCGGCGGGAAGTCGAGGTGCCAGTGGCGGTAGCGCCGGGGGTGCGTCTCGAAGCGCACGGGCGCCTCGGTGCGTTCGTCCTCGTGAACCGCCATAGAGGCAAACACGTACCGCTATGCTTGATTCAGGTCAATGCGGGCCGCGCGGCCCTGAAGGGACGCGCCTGCTCACGCCCGCAGGCGGTAGCGCTGGATCTTCCCGGTAGCCGTCTTGGGCAGCTCAGCCACGAAATGGATCTGGCGCGGGTACTTGTACGGCGCGAGATGGCCCTTGCAGTGCATCGTGAGCTCCTCGGCGAGCTGCTCGGATGGCGAGGCGCCCCCGCGGACGACCACCCACGCCTCGGGCTTCACGAGCCCGCTCGCGTCGGGAAGACCGACGACCGCCACCTCGAGCACCTTCGGATGGGCGAGGAGTCGCGCCTCGATCTCGATCGGCGAGCACCAGATGCCGCCGACCTTCAGCATGTCGTCGCTGCGGCCGCAATAGCGATAATAGCCCTCGTCGTCCCGGAGATAGGTGTCGCCGGTGACCAGCCACTCGCCCAGCATCGTCTGCCGCGTCTTCTCCGGGTTGTTCCAGTAGTACGCGGCCGTCGACGGCCCCTTGACTTGAAGGATCCCCTGCTCGCCGTCCCCGACCTCGGCGCCGCGCTCGTCGACGATCCGCACCTCGTAGCCGGGGACCGGCTTGCCGCTCGTCCCGGGCCGGCTGTCGCCGGGCCGGTTCGAGACGAACGTGTTCAGCGCCTCGGTGGAGCCGATGCCGTCGAGGATGGTGACGCCGGTCCGCTCCCGCCAGCGGTCGTAGATGGCCGCGGGCAGCGCCTCGCCGGCCGACACGCACAGGCGGAGCGACCCGAGATCGGGCCGCGCCGTCTCCAGCGCCTGCAGCTGGAGCGCGTACATCGTCGGGACGCCGAAGTACACGCTCGGGCGAAACCGCTGGATCGTCTCGAGGGTGTTCTGCGCGGTCGGCCGCGCGTCGAGGAGCACCGCCGTCGCGCCCGACCAGAGGGGGAACGTCATGGCGTTTCCGAGCCCGTACGCGAAGAAGAGCTTCGCGGCCGAGAAGACGACGTCGTCCTCGCGCAGGCCGAGGACGCCCCGGCCGAAGAGCTCGCTCGTCGCCACCATGTCCCGGTGCCGGTGGACGACGCCCTTCGGCCGCCCCGTCGACCCTGACGAGTAGAGCCAGAAGCACGGCGCCGTGGCTGCCGCCGGCACGGCCTCCAGCTGCGGCGAGGCGTCGCCGGCCAGCGCGAGGAAGCCCCGCTCGCCGTCGACCGGGAGCGCCACGCTCGGGCCGGGACGCGCGGCGCCGAGCGCCGGGCCGACCTCGCCGGCGAACTCCGGTGAGAAGACCACAGCCGCGCACCGCGAGTCCTCGATGATGCCGCGGTAATCGTCCGCGCGCAGGATGGTGTTGAGAGGCACCGGGACGATGCCGGCCTTGATGGCGCCCCAGAACAGATGGAAGAACGCCGGGCAGTCCTTCACGACCATGAGCAGCCGGTCGCCGCGCTTCACCCCGAGCCTCAGCAGCGCGTTCCCGCTGCGATTCACGCCGGACGCGAGCTCGGCGTAGGTGATGTCGCCGGCAGCGCTGCGGATCGCGATCTTCGCGCCGCGGCCCTCCGGAACGTGCCGGTCGATGAACGGCACCGCCACGTTGAACCCCGGAGGAAGCCGGAGGGTCGCCGGCACCTGCGATCGATCTACGAGCAAGGTCACATCGCCGATGATCATCGAGTACCTCGCGCAGATTATGGTAAACACGTACCAAAATACGTCGTCGCAGGCAACCGCACGCGGCGAACGGGCGTCGCTCAAGGACCGGCGTCGCAGGTCGTGCCGAGGCCCCGCACGAACTCGACGAGGACGGCGAGGGTCGCCGCGGGCTGGTCGCGGTGAGGGGAGAAAGCCTTCGGGGGCGAGCACGGATCAGATGTACTGGCCCGCATCGACGCGGATCACCTCGCCGGTGATCATCCGGGCCGCGTCGGAGAGGAGGAACAGCACCGCCGCGGCGACGTCCTCCACCTCGGGGAGCTTCTTGAGGAGCGACTCGTCGAGCGCCTTCTGGCGGAACTCGGGCGCGAGGGCGAGGGTCATCTCGGTGAGCACCATCCCGGGCGCGACGGCGTTCACGGTGACGCCCTTCGGCCCGAGCTCGCGCGCGGCCGTCTTGGTGAGCCCGACCAGGCCCGCCTTCGAGGCGGCGTAGTTCGCCTGCCCGAACTTTCCGCGCAGGCCGTTGATCGACACCACGTTCACCACGCGTCCGTAACCGGCGGCGGTCATGCCCGGCGCCACCGCCCGCAGCACGCGAAAGGCGCCGGACAGGTTGACGTCGATGACGGCGTCCCACTCCTCGTCGCTCATCTTCACGAGGCTCTTGTCGCGGGTGATGCCGGCGTTGTTCACGAGCAGGAGCGGCGGCGAGGGGAGGGCGGCCACGGCGGCCGTCACCGCTTTCCCGTCGGTGATGTCCACCGCGTGGAGATGGAGCCCGTCGCCGGGCGGCCCGGCCTCGCGGTCGAGGACGTGGACCTCGGCGCCGAGCCGGGCGAGCCGCTCGGCGATGCCGCGCCCGATGCCGCGGGCGCCTCCGGTGACGAGCGCCACGCGCCCGTCGAAGCGCAAGACGCCGGGCGCGCGGCCCGCGGCCACGGGATGGCTCCCCGCCGTCATGCGATGGGTTTCTCGAAGGCGAGGCGCTGCGCGTGACCGAACCCGGTCCGTCCCAGGAACCCGAGGAGCGGGAGGTGGTTCCACTCCACCTCGGTGAGCACGCGCTCCGCCCGCAGGCCCCCGAGGTTGAGGAGGAGCTGGTCGAGGAGCGCGCGCCCCACGCGCCTGCGCGCGTGGGCAGGGTCCACCCCGATGGTGTCCAGCACCGCGGTGGGCTCCGTCCGGCCGAACTCGCCGAAGTCCACGCTGGCCATGAGAAACCCGGCGACCTGGCCGTCGACCTCGGCGACCAGCGAGACCCGGATCGCGGATTGCTTCAGCGCCTCGGTCGCCTTGCGCGCGAGGTAGGCCGTGCGGTTCCGTCCGGTGACCTTCTGGTCGAGGCGGACGATGGCCGCGAGGTCCTGGTGCGCCATGGAGCGCACCGGCAGCTCGTCCTCGCCGCGGTCGTCGTCGGGTGGCCGCTCGAGCGAGCGCTCCAGCACGACGCGCGGGGAGAGCCGGAACCCGGTGGCCGAGAAGAAGGCGGCCAGCCCGTGCTCGGTCCAGTCCGCCTGGGTGCGCAGCGCGCGGACGCCCAGCTTCGCGAGCGCCGCCTCGAGTCCCTCGAGGAGCGAGCGGGCCACCCCGCCGCGCGCCTGCTCCGGCGAGACGCAGATGGTGTCGAGCACGCCCACCGGCGCGGCGCCGCCGAACTCGCCGTCGAGGATCCGGGCGAAGGCGAACCCGACGACCTCTCCGCCCCGCTCGCCGGCGATGGCCACGAAGGCCTGCGGCTCCTCGGCGAGCATCTGGAAGCGCTTCGCGTAGAACGCCGTCCGCCAGCGACCGCTGCGCGCGCGGTCGATCTTCACCACGGCCTCGGCGTCGTCGGGGCGCAGGGGACGGATCGCGGTCTTGCTCTCGGCCATCGCCATTCCTCCCTACGACGCGAGCGCGAGCTGGCCGCGTGCCTGCAGCTTCTCGTGCCGGAACGCGCCCCACAGCGCCGCGCCGATGGCGCCGGCGTAGATCGCGTCCGGGTGGCTCCTCACCTCCACCCGGCTCCGCGACTCCGCCAGCGCCTCCTGCACCGCCGCCACGAGCCCGGCGTCCAGCGCCAGGCCGCCGGTCATCAGCACCGTCCCGTCCACCGCCGCGATCCCCTTCACCAGGCTCGCCAGCCGCCCCGCCATCGAAACGTGGATCCCCTTCAGGATGTTCGCCGCCGAGATGCCCCGCGACACCATGTTGATGACGTCCGTCTCCGCCAGCACCGCGCAGATCGACGACACCTTCTCCGGGTCCTTCCCGGCGAGTGACAAGGCCCCGATCTCGTCCTGCGCGATCCCCAGGTACCGGGCGATGTTCTCCAGGAACTGCCCCGAGCCGGAGGCGCACTGGCTCGTCATCTTGTAGGTGAGCACTTTCCCCCGTCCGTCGGTGCGCATCGCCCGCCCGTGCAGCGCCCCGATGTCGAGCACCGCCCGCGTCGAGGGGTCGAGGTGCACCGCCCCGCGCGCGTGCGTCGTCATCGAGTAGAAGTGCCCGGTGGCGAAAGGCAGGTTCTCACCGTCGCCCGTCGTCGCCACGTAGGCGACGTCCCGGCGCGACAGGCCCGCCTCCCCCAGCCGCGCCTCGTACGCCTCGGATGCCAGCTGGTACGGGTCGCGCTGCCGGATCCGCTCCACACCGCGCGCCAGCCACCGCACCTCACCGCCCGCGCTCTCGAAGAGCACCGTCTTCACGCAGCCGGTGCCGACGTCGATCCCTGCCGTGATGAGGCTCATGCTCACGCTCCTCGAGCTACGCCGCGGCGCGCTGCGCGAACGCCGCCGCGCCCAGCGCCCCCGTGTAGATGGAATCGGGGTTGATGTTGATCTGCACCTCGCCGTAGTTCTCCTTCACCAGCTTCCGCAGCTCCCGCACCGCCGCCTCGTTCTTGGCGACGCCGCCCGTGAAGGTGAACTCGTCCCGGATCCCTCCCGACCGCGAGATGATCGACATCGCGCGCAGGATGATGGCCCGGTGCAGCCCGGCCAGGATGTCCTCCCGCTTGTCCCCCAGCGCCAGCCGGTCGCGCAGCTCCGCCCCGGCGAACACCGTGCACGTCGAGTTGATGCGCAAGGTCTTCGTCGCCTTCATCGCCATGGGCCCGAGCTCGTGCAGCCCCATCTTCATCTCGTCCGCGACGTACCCCAGGTACCGCCCCGTCCCCGCTGCGCAGCGGTCGTTCATCTGGAAGTTCTCGACGATCCCGTCCTTGTCCACCTGGATCGCCTTCGTGTCCTGTCCGCCGATGTCGAGCACCGTCCGCGTCCCCTCGTACATGAGGTGCGCCCCGAGCCCGTGGCACAGGATCTCCGAGCGGATGTGCTCCTTCGGGAAGGGCAGCCGCACCCGCCCGTACCCCGTCCCCACCACGTACGTCTCCTCGAGCGCGATCTCGAGCGCCCGCTTCACCGCCCGGCCCACCTCCTCCCCCGCCACTGCCGTCCCGGCCGCCGCGAGGCACGCCTCGAGCGCCCGCAGGAACTTCACCTCCATCGCCGAAGTCGGCGGCCGGTTCTCCACCTCGATGATCGACTTGTCGTACACGTTGAGGAGCAGGTCGAACGACAGTCCCGCCGCCCGGCACACCGGATCGGCCAGCGCCATGAAGCGCGAGCCGGCGATGTCGCGGAAGAAGTCGCTCTTCCGCCGCGCCCCCGGCGCGAACAGCTCCGCCGACTCCGCCCGCAGCCGCTCGAACGTCTCCCCGAGCGTCTGCGCCAGCGCCGCCTCGTGCCCCATGAAGCGGAGCCCCTTGCTGTTCCTGAGGCAGGTCGCCTCCAGATCGGCCAGCTGCTCCAGGTACTGCACGTGCCGGAAGTGCCGCTCCAGCTCCGCCAGGAAGTCGTCCACCCGCCCCGCCAGCGCCGCCACCTTCTCCAGCCCACGGTGGAATAGCGTGAAGCGTGCCCCGATGAGCGCCTCCTGCTTCGACACCGCCGCCGCCGTGTCGTAGTTCGACCGCGAGTTGGTGATGCCCCGCCCCAGCATCTCGCCCCCCTCGTCCATCACCACCGCCTTGGTGGTGGTCGAGCCGAGGTCGATCCCGATGAAGCATCTCATGGCGTCGCTCCCTTCCCGCTACGCCGCCGAGGCGACGCTCTTCCGCTTCTGGTCGATCATCTGGAAGTAGCTCTCCAGCCGGTTCTTCACGTTCGCCGCGGAGAAGTAGCGGGGATCGACGAGGTCGGTCTCGATGAAGGCGCCGGGCTTGCCCGTGCGCTTCTCGATCTCCCGCATGATGACGAGCTGCCCCGCCGAGAAGCTGTTGCAGCTCTTGATCGAGTTGATGAGGAGCCCGTCCGCCTCGTACTCGCTCATGTACTGCTGGAGCAGGTCGACGCGCTGCGGGAGGCTGTGGTTCGTGTAGACGCCGAGGCAGTAGTCGGCGAGCGACTCGAGCGGGTGCTCGGGGTCGTGGCGGAAGCCGCGGTCGTAGAGGCCGCCGACCTTCGTGTAGCTCGAGGCGACGACGACCGCGCCCTCGTCGTAGAACATCTTCCAGAACTCGCGGAAGCTGGTCCAGTTGGGCGGGCCCTCGACGACGAGCCTGTACTTCTGCTGCTGCATGTCGCCCTCGGGCGTGATCGGCCCGAGGCCGCGGCGCACGCGCTCCTCGATCTCGCCTCGCAGCAGCCGGTAGTACTCGGTCGCGTCCGGCGTGCCGCGGAACGCCGTGAAGATCGGCCCGATGTAGTAGACGCCGCCGAAGTACGAGTCGATGGGCGAGGGCTTGTGCTTGGCGCTCTCCAGGACGGCGACGAGGTCGTCCTCCGCCCGCGCCGACTCGCGCAGGTACTCGCGGAGGCGGTCGATGTCGAACTTCACGCCCGAGACCCGCTCCAGCGCGGGGATCACCTCGGTCTTGAGCTGCTTCACGATGTAGTCCCGCATGTTCTGCGTCGGGTGGCCGTCGCCCTGGTACGGGACGTGGAGCATCACCGTCGGGCACTGGTACTCGGCGCGGAGCAGCTCGAACCACTTCATGAAGGTGAAGCACCCCGTGTACGAGAGGAGGAGGAGATCCGGGCGGCTCATCGGCTTCCCGTTCGGCGCCACGTTCCCCTTGGCCACCATCCCGAGGTCCGCCTTCACGTAGGTGCAGACGTCCTCGGAGTGGCCCCGCTTCTCCGCCTCCTGGATGTAGTCGCCCGAGAGCTTCTTCATCCCGTTCTGGATGGCGTTGATCTCGGGGAGGTTGTTCAGCATGTCGAAGCACATGATGAGCTCGTTCAGGTTGCCCGGGACGAACGTCGAGGCGACCTTGCGGCCGTGCTCCGCGGTGCTGGTGAGGAGATCGTAGTTCCTCGCGATCATCTCCTTCTGCTTCAGCATCGAGAGCTCCTTGACGGCCTCCGATGCCGGCTGCGGCGGGCGGTTGGTGGTCATGCGGCGCTCCAGAGCTTGATGGAATCGGCGAAGGTGCCGGCCTGCTCGCGGACCGGCTGCATCTGCGCGGAGTTCTCGGCGTACTTGAAGCCGATGTGCGGGACGTCGACGCGATCGAGGGCGCGCTCCAGCATCGGGCGGTCGAGCAGCGCCGGATCGCAGAAGCTCGGCGCGGCGAAGATGACCCCCTCGGCGCCGCTGTCCTTGACCGCGTCGATGAGGAACTTGCCCTTCAGCTTCTCGTCGGGCTGGTACTTCGCGGCGGTCTCGGCGGACCGGTGCAGGAACGCCCGGGCGAGCTGCTCGAGGGGATCGCCGCTCGTCGGCACGTCGTCGAGCAGGAAGCGGTTCACGAGCGCGAAGTCGTCGTCGACGACGTAGCAGCCGGACAGCTCGATCGCCTTGATGAGGTTGAGCGGCGGCTGCTCGCAGAAGACGCCGTTCAGGACGATGCGGCAGTTGTCGCGCGGCGGCCTGGGCTCGGCCCGGATGGCGGCGAGGTAGTCCCGCAGGAGCCGGGTGTGCTCCTCCACCGGGAGGACCAGGCCAGCGCGCATGACGAGGTAGACCTCGGAGGTGGGCGCGAGCCATGGGGCCTTCGCCCGCGCCGCGTAGACCTCGCGCACGAGCCGGCGGTTCTCGTTGAACGCGGCGATCGACGAGCGGAGCGCCTCGTCCGTGATCTTCCTGCCGGAGAGCCCCTCGAGGCCCTCGCGCAGCTCCTCCAGCTCGCGCACGTAGTACGCGCCGCCGACGCCGTCCTGGTAGTTCTGCGGGACGTCGAAGTAACGGACGTACACGTTCGGGAACTGGAGCTTCCAGATGCCCGAGAGGTTGCGGATGACGTCGCAGATCGAGGGGAAGAGGAACCCGTCGACGAAGTCGAGCCGGCCGGTGACGCCCAGCTCGAGGGTCGAGCGCGGGATGCGGCAGATGTAGCTCTGGTAGTACGCGTCGCCGTGGATGACCTCGAGGTTCTCGCCCGCGCCCATGATGCCGAGCGGCAGCATCTCAGCGGCGTGGATGAGCTCGCGTGGCACGTAGATGGGCATGAACGCGACGACCTTCCGGCCCGGCTGCGCCGCCTTCCACTCCCGCGCGGCCGTGAACTGCAGGTCGTCGAAGAGCGCCTGGCAGCGCTCGACGATCGCGGCGGTGCCCTCGATCGCGTCGATCATGACTAGCGGTCCTCCCATCGCGGCGGTCGCTTCTCGAGGAAGGCGGCCAGCCCTTCGCTGGCGTCCCGGGTGGACATGAGCCCGGAGAGGTACAGGTCCTCGAGGGCGGAGAGCTTCGTGCGGACGCGCTCGACCATCCCGGCGCGCGCGGCGCGCAGCGCCCAGCCGAGCGACGTGGCCGACTTCTTCGCGAGGTGCCCATCGAAGAAGGCGAGCGCGGCGGCCTCGGGGTCGTCCGCGACGGCGGAGACGAGGCCGAGCCGCAGCGCCTCCTGCGCGTCGACGCTGCGCCCGGAGAGGAGCAGCTCCTCCGCCGCGGCCGGCCCGATCCGCTCGGGAAGGAGGCAGGAGGCGGCCGGCGCGAACACGCCGAGGACGATCTCCGGCTGCCCGAGCTTCGCGTCGGGGCTCGCGAAGAGGAGCCCGCCCGCCGAGGCGAGCTCGAGCCCGCCGCCGAGGCACTGGCCCCTCACCGCGACGAGGACGGGGACGGGCAGCTCGAGCATCCGCAGGAGGAGCGCGTGGAACCCGCGCAGCATGGCCGCACACTTCCCGGGCAGGTGCTCCTCGACGCTCGCCCCGAACGAGAAGTGGGGACCCTCGGCGTCGAGGAGCACGCCGAGCAGCGCGGGGACGCCGGCGGCCGGCGCGGCGGCGAAGGCCTCGTCGAGCGCCGAGACCATCTCGGCGTCGAGCACGTTCGCCTTGGGGCGCGAGAGCCGGACGCGCAGCAGGCGGCCATCCCTCTCGCGCCAGACACGCAGCGCGGCGGGCATCACCGGCCTCCCTTCTTCGCGGCGGGAAGCAGGCTCTCGACCAGCTCCGGGGTCCACGGCGTCGCGCGCGCGAGCGCCTGGCGCAGCGCGACGAAGTCGGCCTCGCGGTCCTCCTTCGTCCCCTCGTTGAAGGCCCGGAACCCGGTGCGCGCCTCGGTCATCATGTTGAGGCCGAGCCAGTCGCGCGAGTTCTCCTTGTTGGCGTTCCAGGCCTCGAGCTTCGGCTTGCGGATCTCCGCGACGGTCTTCGTCGTGCAGTCCGGGAAGGTGAGGAGGAGCTTCGCCGAGAGCTGCTGCACGCGCTCGTCGAGGAGCGAGAGGTCGACCGTGCCGCGCTTGAGGACGGCCTTCCCGTCCTCGAGCGCCTTCCCGGTCTTCGGCTCGCCATGGATGACGCGCCCGTACTCGTCGAACATGCGGTCCGTCACGACGAGCGGGTTCGCGACGAACGCCCCGTCCACCTTCAGCGCCGGGACGACGTCGGTGATCATCCCCTCCCGGTAGGCGCGGTGCGCCGACCACGGCTCGCAGAGGACGCCCGACTCCATCGCGCGCTCGACGCCGACGAGCACCGGGAGGAAGTCGGTCGCGCCGCCGATGGGCGCCGAGCCGTGCTTCGGGCCGGCCTGGCCGAAGCGGGCGAGGTCCTGCGCGATCGTGAAGTCGCAGGCCATCCCGATCTCCTGGCCGCCGCCGATGCGCATCCCGTTCACGCGGCAGATCACCGGCTTGTCGCAGGCGAGGATGGCGGAGACCATGTCGTTGAAGAGCCGCATGTACTGCCGGTACTCCTGCGGGTTGCCGGCGTAGTACTCGGCGTACTCCTTGGTGTTGCCGCCCGTGCAGAACGCCTTGTCGCCCGCGCCGGTGAGCACGACGGCCACGACGTCGCGCGCGTTCGACGCGGCGCGGAAGGCGAGGATGACCTTCTTCACCATCTCGGTCGTGTAGGAGTTGAACTGCGCCGCGTTGTCCAGGGTGATCCACGCGTCGTAGAGGCCGGGCACCTCGCTCCCGTCCGGGCGGCGCGCCGGGCGCTTCTCGACGCGCACCGACCCGGTCGCCGGCAGCGGCGCGAGATCGTGGTCGACGACGTGGGACGGTGCGGTGGAGGAGACGACGGCATCGGTCTTCTGGGACATGGGCTAGCTCTCGTGGGTGGGGACGAGGACGGCACGGCGGGTCAGCTTGCGGGAGTGAACGTCCTCGAGGACGCGGTTGACGGCGGCGAGCGGATGGCGCTCGACGAACGGGAGGAGCGCGACCTTGCCGTCGAGGACGAGGTCGAGGGCCGCCGGGTAGAGCTTCGGCGTGCAGCCCCAGTTGCCGAGAGCGCGCGCGTGGAACGCCATGAGGTTCGAGAGACGCAGCTCGACCTTGTCCATGGTGAAGCCGACGACGCCGAGCGTCGCGCCGTGGACGAGGAGGCCGAAGGCGGCGGCCTGGCCGGCGGCGGTGCCGGAGCACTCGAAGATGATCCACTCGCGGGAGGGCAGGCCCTGCCCCTTCGCGAAGGCGCCGATCTCCTTCTTCAGATTTCTGGGGTCGATCTCGCGGACGTTGAGCGTCTTCGCCGCCCCGTGAGCGGCGATCGCGGCGAGCTTCGCCGCATCGACGTCGACCGCGACCACGGTCGCGCCCCGGGCGGCCGCGATCTGCACGGCGTAGGTCCCCACGCCGCCGACGCCGTTCACGACGACGAGCTGGCCGGGACCGACCTCCGCCTGGACCACGGCCTGGTATGGCGTCGTCACCGCGTCCGCGACGACGGAGACGTCCGCGAGCGCGAGACCGGCCCTGGCGAGGCGCGACTCGTCCACCGGGCAGAGGCCGAGCACCGGCACCTCGACGTGCGTCGCGAACCCGCCGTGAATGTCGTTGCCCGGCATCTTCTGGTTCGGGCAGATCGTCTCCTTGCCGCGGCGGCAGGCGTCACACTCGCCGCAGGGCATGACGGCGGGGACGAGGACGGCCCTGCCGGTCCAGGACCCGACGCCGGCGCCGGCCTTGACCACGCGGCCGCTGATCTCGTGCCCCAGGCAGAGCGGCAGCGGGTGGTTCGTGCGCACGCCGTCGTAGAGGAACCCGAGGTCGGTGTGGCACACGCCGCACCCGGCGACCTCGACGAGGACGTGCCCGGGGGCGGGTTCGCGCAGCTCGAGCGGCTCCTTCACGAGCGGCGCACCGACGGCCTGCATCATCCAGCGGTGCGGCGTGGTCATCTGTTCGCCTCCGGGCGCCTTGACGTGCTTTCGCGGAAACTGGTAACATCGTACCAAAATACAGCAATAGCCGTCAACCGCCTCCCGCGAGGAACGAGATGAAGAAGGAAGCCGCCTTCCGGTGGGACGACCCGCTCCTCCTCGACGCGGAGCTCACGGAGGAGGAGCGGCTCGTCCGCGACTCCGCCCGCGACTACTGCCGCGAGAAGCTCATGCCGCGCGTCCTCACCGCGAATCGCGAGGAGCGCTTCGACCGCGAGATCATGACCGAGCTCGGCGCGCTCGGCCTGCTCGGCCCGACCATCGAGGGATACGGCTGCGCCGGCGCCTCCTACGTCGCCTACGGCCTCGTCGCGCGCGAGATCGAGCGGGTGGATTCGGGCTACCGCTCCGCCGCGAGCGTGCAATCGAGCCTCGTCATGTTCCCCATCCACGCCTACGGCAGCGAGGCGCAGCGCCAGAAGTACCTGCCTCGCCTCGCCACCGGCGAGCTCGTCGGCTGCTTCGGCCTCACCGAGCCGAACGCCGGCTCGGATCCGGGCGGCATGCAGTCGCGGGCGCGCCGCACGAAGCACGGCTGGATCCTGAGCGGCACGAAGACGTGGATCACGAACTCGCCCATCGCCGACGTCCTCGTCGTGTGGGCCAAGGACGAGGAGGGGAAGGTCCGCGGCTTCCTCCTGGAGAAGGGCATGAAGGGACTCTCCGCGCCCGTCATCCACGGCAAGTTCAGCCTGCGCGCCTCCATCACGGGCGAGATCGCGATGGACGACGTCGAGGTCTCGGAGGATGCGCTCCTCCCCGGCGTCACCGGTCTCAAGGGCCCGCTCTCCTGCCTCACCAGGGCGCGCTACGGCATCGCCTGGGGCGCCCTCGGCGCCGCCGAGTTCTGCTGGCACGCGGCGCGGCAGTACACGCTCGACCGCAAGCAGTTCGGCCGCCCCCTGGCGGCCAACCAGCTCATCCAGTGGAAGCTCGCGAACATGCAGACCGAGATCACCCTGGCGTTGCACGCCTGCCTGCGGGTGGGCCGGCTCATGGACCGGCACGAGGCGACGCCCGAGATGGTCTCGCTGGTGAAGCGCAACAGCGCCGGGAAGGCGCTCGAGATCGCGCGCGCCGCGCGCGACATGCACGGCGGGAACGGCATCGCCGACGAGTTCCACGTGATCCGCCACGTGATGAACCTCGAGGCGGTGAACACGTACGAGGGCACGCACGACATCCACGCGCTCGTGCTCGGGCGCGCGCAGACCGGGATCCAGGCGTTCGGGCCGTGAGCGCCGCCGTCGAGGAGGTGTCGAGCATGCCCGAGGCCTGGATCATCGACGCGGTGCGGACCCCGATCGGCCGGGTGGGCGGGCAGCTCGCCGGCGTGCGCCCCGACGACCTCGCGGCCGTGCCGCTCGCGGCGGTGCTCGCCCGCACGGGCGTCCCGGCGAGCGAGATCGAGGACGTCCTGCTCGGCTGCGCCAACCAGGGGGGCGAGGACAGCCGGAACGTGGCGCGCATGGCGGCGCTCCTCGCCGGGCTCCCCGAGAGCGTGCCGGGCGTGACCGTGAACCGGCTGTGCGTCTCCGGGCTCGAGGCGGTCGCGCAGGCAGCGCGCGCCATCTCCGCCGGCGACGGGCACGTGTACCTGGCGGGCGGGGTCGAGTCGATGTCCCGCGCGCCGTGGGCGATGGCGCGGCCGGAGCGCGCCTACCCGCGCGGCAACGTCACCCTCTTCGACACGGCGCTCGGCTGGCGCTGGACGAACCCGCGCCTCGAGGCGCTCGGGCACACCGACTCGCTCGGCCAGACGGCGGAGAACCTCGCCGTCGAGGGGAAGATCGGACGCGAGGCGCAGGACCGCTTCGCCCTCGCCAGCCACCGGAAGGCCGTCGC
>DASTGH010000366.1:0-15238 GCA_035719345.1 Anaeromyxobacteraceae bacterium | reverse complement strand
GGGCCTGGCTCGCGGCGCTGCCCCGCGCCGTCCGGGCGGCGCTCGGGCCGCGCTGCCGGCTCCGCGCCGGGGACCGGCCCTCGTGGACGCGGCCGGCCGCCTACCGGGCCGCGCTGCGCGCGCACCTCGTCGACGCGGCGCGGGAAGCGGGGCTCCTCGGGCTCCGCGGGACGGTGTAGAGTCGCGCCCCCCATGGCCGAGGGTCCCCAGGTCGCCGCCTGCCGCGAGTGCGCGGGCGCCGGCTACGTCGTCGAGCAGGTGCTCGGGCAGACCGCCCGCGCCCGCCGCTGCACCTGCCAGAGCGCCTGCCCGCGCTGCGGCGAGAGCGGGTACGTGCTCGTGCCCAAGGGCGCGGGGCACGTGGCCCAGGTCTGCGCCTGCCGCCACCTCGACGAGCGCATCGCGCTCTTCAACCGGGCCGCCATCCCCGCCTCGGTGGCCATGGGCTCGTTCGACGGGTTCAAGGCCTGGTCGCAGGACCACGCCACCGCCAAGGCGGCGGCGGAGGACTTCGCGCGCAAGTTCCGCTCGGACCAGCCGACGAAGGGATTCCTGCTCTACGGCCGCCCCGGCGGCGGCAAGACGCACCTCCTCGCCGCGACGCTGCGCTACCTCACGCTGGAGAAGGGCGTCGGCGCGCGCTACGTCGAGTTCATGCTGCTCCTCTCCGACATGAAGGCGGGCTTCGACTCGTCGCGCAGCCACATGGAGATCCTGCGGCCGCTCGTGGCGGTACCGGTGCTGGCCATCGACGAGCTGGGCAAGGAGCGCGGCACCGACTGGGAGCGGTCGATGCTCGACGAGCTCATCAGCCGCCGCTTCAACGCCGGGCTGACCACCCTGTTCGCCACGAACTACTTCCTCACCGAGGACGAGTCGCGGTCCGCCATCCGCACCGCGCCCGGCAAGATGGTGAACACGCGCGAGGGCTTCGGGCGCGAGCTGGAGAGCATGACCCTCGGGCAACGGGTGGGCGACCGCATCTACTCGCGGCTCAACGAGATGTGCTCGTTCGTGAAGCTCGACCCGGGCGTGGACTTCCGCAAGGAGCGCGCGGCCGGCGGCGGCGGGTTCTGGAAGGCGTGAGCGCGGCGCGGCGCACTACCCCACCAGCGCCGCGTGCAGCGCCCGCACCGCCTCCGGCAGCACCCGCGCCGCGCAGTACGCCGTCACCCGCAGCGGCGTGGTGAAGAGCGCCCGCGGCGGTGCGCCGAGCGTCTCCAGGGTCCGCGTCACCTCCCGCAGCACCCGGTGCCCGGCCGCGAGACCCGTCCCCACCACCGACACGGCCCCGAGGCCCTCCACCTCGAGCCGGGCCCGGCCGCCGGTCGCCTCGCGCAGCCCGGCGGCGAGCGACGCGAGCGCGTGCACGTCGTCGAGCGGGAAGGCGAGGAGCGCCTCGCCGTCGCCGGCGGCGAGCTGCGTGGCCTCGGCACCCTCCCGCTCCAGCGCGCCGAGCGCGCGCGGCAGGAGCGCCGGCTCGACCGAGACGAGCGCGACCGACGTCTGCGAGGCGACGCCCGCCACGCGCTGGGGATGGTCCCGGCTGGCCGCGGCCACCACCGTCTCCTCCGGCCCGCCGAACGTCGAGCGCGCGTGGATGGCGATGCCCTGCTCGCGGGCGAACTCGACCGCCTGCGCGTTCAGCACCCTGGCGCCGGCGTGCGCCAGCTCCTGCATCTCGTCGTAGCTGAGCCGCTCGAGCCGCCGCGCCTCCGGCACCACCCGCGGATCGCCGGTGAAGACGCCGGCCACGTCGGAGTAGATCTCGCAGTCCGCCGCGAGCGCCGCCGCCAGCGCGACCGCCGTCGTGTCCGAGCCGCCGCGCCCGAGCGTGGTGACCTCCTTCTCCCGTGAGACGCCCTGGTAGCCCGCGACGATGACCACCTTCCCGGCGGCCAGCGCGTCGCGCACCCGCGTCGGCCGCACCTCGACGATGCGGGCGGCGGCGTGGGCGCTGGTGGTGATGATCCCCGACTGGCTGCCTGTGAAGCTCACCGCCGCCACGCCCTCGCGGTCGAGCGCCATGCAGAGGAGCGCCATGGAGATGCGCTCGCCGGCCGTGAGCAGCATGTCGAGCTCGCGCCGCGGCGGCGCGTCCGACACCTGCTTCGCCAGCGCCAGGAGCTCGTCGGTCGTGTCACCCATGGCGGAGACGACCACGCACACGTCGTCGCCGGCGCGCCGCCGGGCGGCCACCCGCGCCGCCACCCGCCGCATGCGCTCCACGTCCGCCACCGACGAGCCGCCGTACTTCTGCACGACCACGCTCATCGCGAGCCTCCGCGCCGCGGAGTCTTAGCGCCGCCGCGCAGCGCTTCTCTTGACAGCCACATGCGTGACGCTACATTCCGCCCGCCCGGGCGCGGGCTCCAGCCCCAAGCACACGCGGTGACTGGGGAATTTCCCGCGACGCGGCGTGTTCAGGCGGTTCGGAGCGGAGGTTTCCACGATGATCGAGGTGCAGCACCTGACGAAGCGGTTCCGCGACCGCACCGCGGTCCAGGACCTCAGCTTCACGGTGCAGAAGGGCGAGATCATCGGCTTCCTCGGCCCGAACGGCGCCGGGAAGTCGACGACGATGCGCATCCTCACCGGGTTCATACCGGCGACGAGCGGCACCGCCAAGGTGGCCGGCTTCGACGTCTTCGAGGAGCCGCTCGAGGTGAAGCGGCGCATCGGCTACCTCCCGGAGAACCCGCCCGTCTACCCGGACATGACCCCGCGCGCCTACCTCGCCTTCGTGGCCGGCCTGAAGGGGGTCCCGCGCAAGAGCGTGAAGGGCGAGATCGAGCGGGTGGCGCACGCGACCGGCATCGAGGACGTCCTCGGGCGCGTCACCGGCAACCTCTCCAAGGGCTTCCGGCAGCGCGTCGGGCTGGCGCAGGCGCTGCTCGGCGACCCGGAGGTGCTCATCCTCGACGAGCCCACCGTCGGCCTCGACCCGCTGCAGATCCGCGAGGTGCGCGAGCTGGTGAAGGGGCTCGCCGGCAAGCACACGGTCGTCCTCTCCACGCACATCCTGCCGGAGGTGGCGATGACCTGCGGCAAGGTGCTCGTCATCCACGAGGGCAAGCTCGTCGACTTCGACACGCTCGACGGGCTCATCGGCAAGCACCTCCCCGGCCGGCGCGTCACGCTCGACGACATCGCCTTCCTGGAGGAGATCTACGGGAAGCTCGTGTCACCCTCCGTCACGCCGGCCCCGGCCCCCGCGCCGGAGGCCGCGGTCTCCTGAGGAGCCCCCGCCCGCATGCGCGCGCTCGCCATCGCCAAGAAGGAGCTCAACGTCTACTTCACCACCCCCATCGCCTACGTGGTGTTCACGGTGGTCGCCTTCTTCGCCGCCCTCTTCTTCAGCGGGTCGGTGGACGCCTACCGCACGTTCGTGATGCGGGTCTCGCCCTACGAGGCGCAGGGGCTCATGGAGCGGCTCAACCTCACCGACGTGGTGGTGAGCCGCCTCTTCGGCTCGGTGGCCATCCTCTTCATCCTGGCCGCGCCGCTCCTCTCCATGCGCCTCATCGCCGACGAGAAGCGGGCGCGGACCTTCGAGCTGCTCATGACCACGCCGGTGCGGCCGCGCGACATCGTGCTCGGCAAGTACCTGGCGGCGCTCGCCGTCATGGCGGTCTCGGTCGGCATCGTCGGGCTCTTCCCCGCCCTCCTCTCCTTCTTCGCGAAGGGGGCGCAGGGCGGCTCCGGGGTCGAGTGGCAGACGGTGGGCACCGGCGTCCTCGGGCTCTTCCTGCTCGGCGCCATGGCCATGGCCATCGGCATGTTCGTCTCGTCGCTGACCGAGTCGGTGCTCGTCGCCGCGCTCGTCTCCTTCATCGTCCTCATCGCGCTCTGGGTGACGACCATCTTCACCATCGGCGCCGAGGGCCCGGTGAAGGAGCTGGCGCAGGGGCTCTCCGCCTCGGAGCACCTCGGCGCCTTCCTGCAGGGCCGCATCGAGCTGAAGAGCGTCGTCTACTACCTCTCCCTCATCGTCCTCTCGCTCTGGCTCACCGACCGGGCGATCGAGGGCCATCGCTGGGCCTGACGGGGAATGGCCGCCATGCAGAGGAACGTCGTCTCGCGGGTGGTGGGCGCGCTGGGGCTCGTGCTCCTCGTCTCCACCGTGGTCACCCTCTTCTTCGGCAACCCGAGCTTCGTGGCCGCGAAGCTCCTCCTCGGCGTCGCCGGCGTGGTCGCCGGCTTCGCGCTGGGCGAGTCCGGCGGGCTGCGCCGCTTCTTCACCGGGCGCGCCCTCCACTACGGCGCCGTCACCGCCGTCTCGGCGGTGGCGGTGGTGGCGCTGCTCGGCATCGCCAACTGGACCGCCTACAAGCGCCCGCGGAGCTGGGACCTCACCAGGAACCGCATCTTCACGCTGCAGGACGACACCGTGAAGACGCTCAAGGGGCTGAAGGCCGACGTCAAGGCGATCGCGGTCTACCGCCTGGACGAGGACGGCTACGCGCAGGCCGAGGGTCTCCTCCGCCGCTACGCCGCCATCTCCCCGCGCTTCACCTACGAGATGGTCGATCCCTACAAGAGCCCGGAGAAGGCGCGCACCTACGGCATCGTCTCGGGCGGCCCGCGCGTCACGCTGGTGGCCGGCGAGCAGAAGGCACCCGCCTCCGCCGCCGACGAGCAGGGGATCACGAACGCGCTCGTCAAGGTGACCCGCCACGGCTCGCGCAAGGTCTACTTCACGCAGGGTCACGGCGAGCCCGACCCGCAGGCCACCGGCGAGCGCGGCTACGCGCAGGTGGCGAAGGGGCTCACCGCCGAGGGCTACGAGGTGGCGACGCTCTCGCTGCTGGAGAAGGCGGCGGTGCCCGACGACGCGTCGGTGGTGGTGGTCGCCGGTGCGCGCAGCGCCTTCCTCGACGCCGAGCGCAAGGCGCTCGCCGACTACGCGGCGAAGGGCGGCCACCTCGGCCTCTTCCTCGAGCCGCAGTGGGACTGTGGCCTCGACCGCCTCCTCGAGGAGTTCGGGATCCAGGCCGACGACGACGTGGTGGTGGACCCCTCCCCCGCCGCGCAGATCCTGGGCTCCCCGGTCTCGCCCATCGCCATGCCCTCGGGCGCGCACGCCATCTCGCGCGACCTCGCCGACACGGCGCTGGTCCTCCCCACGTCGCGCTCGCTGGTGGCGCTCTCCGGATCGGCGGTCGTCCCCACGCCGCTCGCGCTCACCGGGCGCGAGGCGTGGGGCGAGACCGACGTGAAGGGCGTGTTCGAGCGGGGCGAGGCGCGCCACAACGAGGGCGAGAAGGTGGGGCCGCTCCCCGTGGCCATGGCCGCGGAGAAGCCGGTCGCCGGCGAGGGGCGGCGCTCGGATCACGCGCGGGTGGTGGTGGCCGGCGACAGCGACTTCTTCTCGAACAAGTACCTCCAGATCGGCGGAAACCGCGACTTCGCCATGAACGCGGTGGGGTGGCTGGCGGAGCAGGAGGACCGCATCACCATCCGCCCGAAGAGCCGCGAGGCGTCGCTCGTCACGCTCACCGACGCGCAGGCGTCCGCGCTCAAGTTCTTCTCCGTGGACGTCCTGCCGGTGGCGCTCCTCGGGCTCGGCCTGGCCGTGTGGACGGTGCGGAGGTCGCGCTAGCCATGAAGGCGCGGAGCCGGACGCTCCTCTCCACGATCGCGCTGGTGGCGCTGGCGGTGGGGGCCGTCGCCTACGCCTGGTTCGGCGTGGAGAAGAAGGATCAGGCGGTCCAGGCGAGGAAGGACGCCGAGGCGAAGCTCTACGGCTTCGCGCCGGAGAAGGTGAAGGCGTTCACGCTCACCGCCAAGGGCGCCACCTCGCGGCTCGAGCGCGAGGGCGAAGCCTGGAAGCTCACCGCGCCGGTGGCGGCGCCGGCCGAGCGCTACGCGGCGCAGGCGGTGGTGGACAAGGTGGCCGGACTGCGGCGCAAGGCGGCCATCGCCGAGAAGCCCGACGCCGCCGCGCTCGCCGGCTACGGGCTGGCGAAGCCGCGCGCCCGCGTCGAGCTCACCGTCGACAGCGGCCCGGCGCAGACGCTCGAGCTCGGCGACGAGAACGCGTTCGACGGCACGGTCTTCGTCCGCACCACCTCGGGCGCGGTGGAGCTGGTGCCGGGCGACCTGCGCTGGACGATCGAGAAGGAGCCGTTCGACCTCCGCGACAAGCGCCTCCTGACCTTCGAGGACGCCGACGTGGCGAAGCTGGAGGTCGCCGGTCCGAAGCGCTCGTACGCGCTGGCGCGCGAGGCCCAGGGCTGGAAGCTCCTCGCGCCCGTCGCCGAGCGCGCCGACGACGCGGCCGCCGGGCGGGTCGCGGGCGCCATCCGATCCCTGCGCGCGACCGCCTTCGCGCCCGAGGACGACGCCGCGAGGAAGGCGCTGGCGAGGCCCGCCTGGCGCGTCACGCTCACGCCCGCGAGCGGCCCGGCGCGGACGCTGCTCCTCGCGCCGCCGTACGCGAAGCTGGAGGAAGCCTCCGAGGTGGCGAAGGTGCCGGACGACGCCACCAGGGACCTCGACCAGGACGTCTTCGCGCTCCGCGACAAGAAGGTGCTCCGCTTCGAGCGCGACGCCGCGGCGGCGCTGCGCTTCGAGGGCGGCGGCGGTCCGGCGTTCCAGGTGACGAAGGACACGCCCGGCGGCCGGCTCGCCGGCCTCGCCTGGACGCTCGGGTCGCTGCAGGCCAGCGCCTTCGCCGACGAGAGCGGCAAGAGCCTCGCCCAGCACGGGCTCGCGCCGCCGGCGCGCGAGGTGGCCGTCCTGGACAAGGACGGCAAGGAGCTCGACCGCCTGTCGCTCTCCGCCGAGAAGGCGGGAAAGGTGTACGCGCGCGGCGCGCGCGCCGGGCGCATCGTCCAGGTGGACGCGGCGGCGCTCGCCACGCTGCCGAGGAGCGCCGCCGATCTCGAGGAGAAGAAGCCCGCGCCGGGCGCGGAGGCGAAGGCCCTCGATCCGGCCTCGGCCGCGAAGAAGTAGAAGTACCCGTTGACACAGGCGCTTTCTGCGCCTAGAAAGCTCGTTCCCTATGGCCCGCGTGACCGTCGAAGACTGCCTGCCGATGGTGGACAACCGCTTCGCGCTCGTCCTCCTCGCCACGAAGCGCACCCGCCAGCTCATGGCCGGGGCGCGCCCGCTGCTTCCGGCGGGGAAGAACAAGTCCGCGGTGCTGGGGCTCCGCGAGATCGCGACGGGCAAGGTCCGCTTCGATCGCTCGGTGCGCGACGCCCTCTCCGGCAAGTTCGACAAGGAGAAGGTGAGCATCGGCGCGGGCCAGACGCGCACGCTGAAGTAGTCCTTCGACTCCGGCCTCGCCCCGTTCGCCCTGAGTCCTTCGGCTTCGACCTCGCCTCGTTCGCCCTGAGCGTAGCGAAGCGGAGTCGAAGGGCGAGGTCTACGCTCAGGACAGGCTGCGCGAAGCGGAGTCGAAGGGCGAGTCCTACGCTCAGGACAGGGTGCGCGGAGCCCGAGCCGTGCGATGATGGCGCCCCCGGAGGGCGCCATGTCGTTTTCGAAGCGGGCCATCCCGCTCGTCGTTGCCGCGCTGGTCATCGCCTGCTCCGGATCCAGGCCGGAGCGCCGGCCAGCGTACGGCGCCTTCGACCAGGCCGCCTACGCCGACGCCTGGCAGCGGTCGGTGGACGCGGTCAGGGCCCAGGGCTTCGAGCTCGAGATGCAGGACCAGGCTCGCGGCATCCTCGTCACCAGGGAGCGCGAGCTCCAGGCGCCGTGCGGCGCCGAGACCTGCCTCTCCCGCGAGCGCCTCTACCTGCGCCTCACGCCCTCGGGGCAGGCCATCGCCAACCTGCTGCGCGAGCACTGGGATGTCGCAACGCGGCAGTGGTCCCCGTCGGCCGATCCCGCCAGCATCGCGGCGGTGGAGAAGGCGCAGTCCGACCTGCTCGCGCCGCTGGTGAAGGACGGCAAGGTGACGCTCCGCAAGAGCGCGCAGGAGGAGCCCTGCACCGGCGACGACGAGTGCGAGAAGGGCCTCGCCTGCGTGGCGCGGCGCTGCGCCAAGGCGAAGAAGGGCTGACCGCGAGACGAGCGGACCCCGGCCAGTTCTCGCCGGCCGGGGCCCTGGTGCCGCGCGCAGCCTCAGGTCGTCACGGGCTGACGGCGTACGGCCGCATCATCTCGTTGTCCTCGTGCTCGAGGATGTGGCAGTGCCAGACGTAGCCGAAGGCGCCGGGGTTGCCGGCCGCGTCGCGCCGGTTCTTGTCGGTGAGCGTCGGGTCGAACGCGAACAGGTTCTGGCCGGCGACCACACCGCTCACCGCCGTGGTGGTCGGGGCCCAGCGGATGGCGAGGCGCGTGACCGTCCCCGGGTAGGTGACGATGGTGTCCTTCCAGCCGCGCTCGTTGGGCTCGGCCGGCCTCGCCGCGCCCACGAGATAGCGCTTCAGCGGCAGCGCCCCGCCCACCGCGCCGTCCTTGTTGAGCGTGTTGTACGGCTTCGGCGGCCCGTCGCCGGGCGGCTCGGCGTCGTTGAGGCTGAACGGCAGCGGAGTCTGGTTGGGCAGCGCCGCGAGGTAGTCGGCGAGGTAGCCGGTGGGGATGCCGGTGACGTCGTCACGGCCCGTGTTGAGGTCCTGGCGCGCGACGAGCTGGAACTGGATGAGGTGGATGTGGATGGGGTGCGCGTCCGGCGTGAGGTTCGCGATCTCCCACACCTCGGTCGCCCCGACCCGCGGCACCTCGGTGACGAAGTTCGGCCCGAGGCCGGTGCCGTCGGCGATCGGCCCCGGGAAGCCGTTCGTGAGGGTGCTCTCCCGGAGGCCCGAGTAGGTGGTGTTGTTGAGGAAGGCGGTGAGCGGGCCGGTCGTGCCCTCGATCTCGCGGAGGATGACCTGCCGCTTCACGGTCGGCTTCACGCCGGCGGCGGTGCTGACCGTCGCCGCGTCGGCGAGGCGGACGATGGGCTTGCCCGGGCGCAGGGTGCAGCCCGCGGCGCCGGTCGCGGCCGGGTTGCAGGAGGTGTCCGCCGAGGAGGCCTTCGCCTTCACCCGGAACTGCATGATCTGGGCGGTGGTGTCCGGGTCGACGTAGTCGCCCCCCGGGAACGGCGCGTTGGCGTTGTTGACGAGCGTGAGCGTCTGGCCGGCGACGGAGGAGAAGTCGACGATGACGTCGGCCCGCTCACCGGGCGCCATCAGCAGGGTCTGCACCGGCACCGGCTTGTCGAGGAGGCCGCCGTCGGTGCCGATCTGCCAGAACACCGGGCCGGCCTGGTCGACCACGATGCCGGCGGGGACGCCGACCGCCGGGTCGATGGGCGCGGGCGAGAACGCCTTGGCGAGCGTCATCTGGAAGACGCGCGCGTTCGCGCCGTCGAGGAAGCGCAGGCGGTAACGGCGCGGCTCGACGTCGAAGACCGGCCAGCTCTTGCCGTTCACCACGATGACGTCGCCGAAGAACTCGGGGCGCCACAGGGGGTGCACCTCGGGCTGCGCCACCTGCGTCGGATCGAAGTAGAGGAGCTGCCCCTGGGTATCGAAGGCGCGGTCCTGCATGACGATCTCGACCTCCTGGGCGCCGGAGGGGAGCTTGAGCGGGTTCGTGGCGAGCCCGGTGTCCTGCGCGTCGCGCAGGAGGTAGAAGGCGGCGGCGCCGCCGAGCACGTTGAGGCGGGTGGTGCCGAAGGCGTGGTCGTGGAACCAGAGCGTCGCCGCGTCCTGCGTGTTCGGGTAGCGGTACATCGCCTGGTTGGGGAGGACCGGGAGCAGCGAGCCGTAGTTCGGGCCGCGGATGCCGGTGGAGGTGAACCAGGCCTCGGGCCCGCCGTCGAACGCGGGGGGCACCTCGGAGCCGTGCAGGTGGACGACCATCGGGACCGGCCCGGTGTAGGCCTTCAGGCAATCCATGCTCGGGTTCGCCTGGAGATCGCAGCCGAGGCCCTTCGGATCCGCCCAGGCCAGCGTCTGGTCGACGGGGAGCAGGCTCTGCAGCTTCGTGGACGTGAGGCCGTTGCCGTAGATGACCGTGGTGGCGACGCCCTGCTTCGCCTCGACGGTGAAGCCGGGGTAGTTCGGGCCCCGGCTCACGGGCAGGCCGGTCGCGACGTCGACGCCGGTGACGTCATAGCCCCACACCTCGGTACCCTGGTTGAAGGGCGCGGGCAGCGGCGCGTAGACGCTCTGCGGCAGGACCTTTTGAACGGTTTCCTTGAGCGTCGTGACGACGAGCGGGCCGCCGACGCGCTGGCCGGCGAACGTGAGCAGCGGCTCGACGTACTTGGGGACGGAGGCGCCGGGCAGCGGCGTCTGGATGGGCTGGGCAAGGGCCAGCGGGGGAAGAAGCGAACACACGACCATCACCGCCCGCGCCGCAACGCGGGGGAGCAGACTTCTCGTCATTTGGGAGCACCCTCTCTCGGTTGCCCGCGCCGCCCACCATCATCGCCGCCAGGCGTGGAACGGCACGGTCGACGAACGTTTTGGTTATCTGTCCGTCCTGCGGCAAGCTGCCGCACGGGGATTCACGCGGTCACGGGACGCCGCGGCTCGCTTTCGGCGGCGGGTCAGGGACGCTGTCCCCCGCGACTCATGACGGCGACGCCGCCCAGGATGAGCGCCATCGACCCGACGACGCGCGCCGTCACCGGCTCGCCGGCCATGGCGCCCAGGGCCACGGCCACGGCCGGGTTCACGTAGGCGTAGCTCGTGGCGAGGGCCGGCCGGACGCGGCGGAGCAGGAAGTTGTACGCGCTGTACGCGAGGAGCGAGCCGAAGAAGGCCAGGAACAGCCAGGCGATGAGCGGGCGCGCCGCCGGGAGCGCGGGGATGCGCTCGCCGGCGGCCAGGCCGAGCGCGACCAGGACCGCGCCGCCGCACAGCATCTCGGCGGCGGGCGCGAGGAGCCCCACCGGCAGCTCCGTGCGCCGGCTCCACATCGACCCCGAGGCCCAGGTCCAGGTGGAGAGGACGATGAGGGCCGCCCCGAGGGGGCGTGCGCGCAGCTCGCCGCCGGCCTGCAGCAGGACGACGCCGGCGAGCCCGACCGCCACGCCCGCGATCTCGAGGGCGGACGGCCGCTCGCCCCAGAGCGCCGCGAGCAGCATCGCCCAGAGCGGCATCGAGGAGATGACGACGGCGGCGACGCTCGACGACACCTCTTGCTCGGCGAGGGTGACGAGGCCGTTCGAGCCGCAGAGGAGGACGCCGACCACGGCCGCCGAGCGCCACGCGCGCGCGGACGGGCGCGGGGCGCCGCGGAGCCTGAGCCCGGCGTAGAGCACGCCGCCGGCGGCGACGAAGCGCGTGCCCGCCATGAGCAGCGGCGGCAGCCCCTCGAGCCCGACCCTGATGGCGAAGTACGTCGAGCCCCAGACGAGGTAGAGGCACAGGAGCGAGAGCGCGACGAGCACGCGGCGTTCTCGCGCGCGCGCGGCGGGCCGTCAACCGCCTAGAGCTGGGCTTCGATGGCGGCCTTGTCGATGACCGACCACACCTGCGCGATGCGCTCGCCTCGAAACTCGTAGAAGACGTTCTCGGTGAAGGACACGCGCCTCCCGTTCACGTGCAGGCCCAGGAACGTCCCCCTCGGCGTGCACTCGAACCGGAGCCGGGCGCCCAGCAGCGGCGGGTCGCACGTGAGCAGCTGGACGTCGAAGTGCAGGTCGGGAATGGCCTCGAAGTCCCGCTCCAGCATCTCTCGATAGCCCGCGACCCCCAGCCGCCGGCCGTTGTGGTGCACGTCCTCGTGGACGAAGCGGTCCAGCGTCGCCCAGTCCTGCCGGTTCAGGCAGGCGAGGTAGTCCCGGTAGATCCGGCGAAGGTCGGTGTCGGGCATGGCGTCTCTCCCGCGTCTCTCCACGCTCCCGCGTCACCGTGGGGGAGGCCAGTTCGTGCTCGCATCCCACGAGCGCTGATCCTGGGATAAGCGTTGAGCGACGCGAGCGCGCTCCCGGGAGTGGTCAATCGCCCGCGCCCGGGGCCCGCTCCGCCGCCAGCAGCTCGTGCCCGTACGAGTTGTCGATGGCGCAGCGCCAGCGGCCGCCGGCGTCCTTCCGGAAGACGTAGGTCGCATGGCGCGTGACCTCGGCGAGGTTCGACGCCGACACGACCGTCCTCGCCAGGACGAGCGCCGTGTCACCGCTCTCCAGCACCACCAGCCCGGCCTGGCGGACCTGCACGGAGTGCTCGAAGTACGCGGCGATGGCCTCGAACGCCTTCCGGATGGCGGCCTTGCCGGCGACCTGCAGGCCCGGCTTCACCACGAGCACGGCGTCGTCCGCGTACATCTCGAGCAGCGCGTCGAGGTCCTCCCGGACGATGGCCGCGTCGGCGAGCGCGATGAGCTGCTCGATGGGGTGCGCCATCGCCCGTCGCTCAGTGCAGCGCCCGCGCCCCGAGGTACCCCAGCTTCTCCCCGCAGCCGAGCCGGTAGCTGGCGCGCAGCTCGCGCACCAGCCCCTCCACGTCGGCGCCCTCGACGTACCGGTCCTCGAGCCAGCGCGCGTAGCCGCCGCCGAGGCGGTTCGCCAGGCGGTACCGCTCCAGCTCCTCGGCCCCGAGGTGGGCGTGGAACCGCACGCGCTCGTAGAGCCGGCTGCGCAGCACGGGCGAGAAACGCCGCAGACCGCGCCGCCACAGGTGCAGGAGCAGCAGCGCGAACTTGTCCACCTCGGCCTGGACCTCCAGCTCGAGCAGCGAGACGGGCCGCTCCACCGCGGCGCGCACCGCCAGGTAGACGAAGTGCGAGACGCCCTCGGCGGCGCAGGCGAGCTGCGGGAGCCGCTCGGTGACGGCGAGGAGCGGGCGGGGGTCGTGCGGGTCGGTGACGCGCGCGGCGCGCACCACCTCGTCGTCGAGGAACAGCCCGAGCTCGAGCCCGTCCGCCGACTCGCGCACCAGCAGCACCTCCGGCGCGCGCGGCTCGGCACCGTGCGCGCGCGCCAGCGCCCGGTCGAGGAGGAACTCCTCGACGCGGGCCGGCGCCCGGACTCCGTAGATGGCCTCGAGCTCGTCCTGGAGGTAGGGGAGCGTCACGGCTACTGCTTCAGCCCGTACCGGGCGCGGCCCGGGCCGGCGAAGAGGGCGACGCCGCGCTCGCGCAGGCGCTGGGCGACGCGCTCCGAGCCGGTGAGCAGGAACCGTTCGTAGAGGCGGACGAGGCCCCGGTTCGAGCCGAGCTCCGACAGCTCGGCGATCTCGGCGAACAGGTCGACGAAGCTCGTGAAGCGCTCGGCCAGCTCGCCGAAGAGCTGGCGGGTGCCGGACGGCCCGTGGCCCTCGGCCGCGAGCGCGTCGTAGGCGCGCTCGCCCATGGCGATGTAGTAGTCGACGTCCACCAGCGACCGGGCGAGCGAGTCGCCGAAGAAGCCGGACACGAACAGCGACGTATCCCCCAGCTTCTTGAGATTCCGGTAGCGGGCCTCGCGGTCGCCCTCCAGCGCCTTCGCCAGCATGATGGCGAGCGGCTCGCGTCCGGCGGCCGCACCGCCCGCGTAGTCCTCCGAGAGGTTCCGAGCGAGCAGGTTCACCAGGTAGAACTCGGTGACCTCCTGCACCTGGATCCGGCGCTGCGCCAGGGCGTCCGAGACGAGCTCCCGGAACCACTCCTGCGCGCTCTTGCCGACGATGATCCGCTCGCTCACGTGGCGTTCTCCTCCCTCGAGAGCCTCCTGGGTGGCTGACACCCCGGTACCGAGCGGCCGTCCGCCCCCTGAAAAGGTAGCACCTGGGCGGAACGGCGACAACTTGCTGAAATTCAAGACTAATTTAGCAGTGTCGGTCGGGCAGCGCTAAGGCGTGGCGACTGCTAAGAGGAGGGCGAAAACCATCGAGACCAGGCACCCATGCGACGCAGCGCCGTCGCTTGACAGCCGATCGCCGGTGGTTACAGTAGCGCCCGTCGTTGGCAGTCGGTGAGGTCCGACTGCTAACGGCACTTTCATTTTCACGAAGCGCGGAGGCCCCCCGGGCCCCGGGCCACATCAAGGAGGACCCCATGAAGATCCGTCCACTTCAGGACCGCATCATCGTGAAGCGGCTCGAGGGCGAGGAGAAGACGAAGGGCGGCATCATCATCCCCGACACGGCCAAGGAGAAGCCGGTCGAGGGCAAGGTGATCGCCGTCGGCAACGGCAAGGTGCTCGAGGACGGCAAGGTCCGGCCGCTCGACATCAAGGCCGGCGACAAGATCCTCTTCTCCAAGTACGCCGGAACCGAGATCAAGCTCGACGGCGAGGAGCACCTCATCATGCGCGAGGAGGACATCCTCGGCGTGATCGAGAGCTGAGCCCTCTCCCCCCCGAACCTCTTTCAGGAGAAACCCAAGCATGGCAGCCAAGGACATCGTCTTCGACCAGCGCGCGCGCGAGGCCATCCTCAAGGGCGTCAACACGCTCGCCGACGCGGTCAAGGTGACGCTCGGCCCCAAGGGCCGGAACGTCGTCATCGACAAGAGCTTCGGCTCCCCGACCATCACCAAGGACGGCGTGACGGTCGCGAAGGAGATCGAGCTCGAGAACAAGTTCGAGAACATGGGCGCGCAGATGGTGAAGGAGGTCGCCTCCAAGACCTCCGACGTGGCCGGCGACGGCACCACCACCGCGACCGTGCTGGCGCAGGCCATCTACCGCGAGGGCGCGAAGCTCGTCGCGGCCGGCCACAACCCGATGGACATCAAGCGCGGCATCGACAAGGCGGTCGAGGTCGTCGTCGCCGAGCTGAAGAAGCTCTCCAAGCCGACGAAGGACCACAAGGAGATCGCCCAGGTCGGCACCATCTCCGCGAACGGCGACACCACCATCGGCAAGATCATCGCCGAGGCGATGGAGAAGGTGGGCAAGGAGGGCGTCATCACCGTCGAGGAGGCGAAGGGCCTCGAGACGACGCTCGAGGTGGTCGAGGGCATGCAGTTCGACCGCGGCTACGTCTCGCCGTACTTCGTCACGAACCCCGAGCGCATGGAGGCGGTGCTCGAGGACGTCTACCTGCTCATCACCGAGCGCCGCATCTCGGCCATGGCCGACCTCGTGCCGGTGCTCGAGGCGGTGGCCCGGGCGGGCAAGCCGCTCCTCATCATCGGCGAGGAGGTCGAGAGCGAGGCGCTGGCGACGCTGGTCGTGAACAAGCTCCGCGGCACCCTCCAGGTTTGCGCGGTGAAGGCGCCCGGCTTCGGCGACCGCCGCAAGGCGATGCTGCAGGACATGGCGGTTCTCACCGGCGGCCAGGTGGTCTCCGAGGAGATCGGCGTGAAGCTGGAGAACGTCTCGCTCGAACTGCTGGGCAAGGCCCGCAAGGTCGTCGTCACC
>DASTGH010000365.1:0-3885 GCA_035719345.1 Anaeromyxobacteraceae bacterium | reverse complement strand
CTGTGAGAGCGCTGCTATCGCGGCCTCTGACCCGGGACGACGTGCATGCTCCGACGTTCGATGAAGTCACGCAGGTCGTCTGCCCTGATCCGCGGTGAGTGCACGCCAACATCAACGATGCGCAGCTCCCCGCGTAGTACGAGGCGCCGGACCGACCGCTGGCTCAGCCCGAGCACCTCGGCCACTTCTCGGTAGGAGAGGAGGGAGGGCGGAGCGTTGAAGGCGACCGCGCTGTCATGCTGCTGATTGGACATGTAGCGCCACCAATAGACGTGCTGGCCTCCATATGCACCCACGCCACGCTGGCGCGCAAGCTTGGCCCGGCGCGCCGAGCCTTCAGCGGCGCGGCGCCTCCCCCGGGAAGCTTCCCCAGGCGCACGGGCTTGGCCCGCCAGCGCGCGCTCGCTGCCCGGGGGCAAGCTGGGGGAGGGGGCGGCTCGCGCAGCGCGCAGGCGCGAGCTGGGGCGTTTCTGAAAGGGCGCGTTCTCTACAGCGGCGTGTTGGCGCTCACGAGGAAGCGCGGAAATCTGGACCGGCCGGCCGCTCATGACTTGGGCTTGCGCCGTGTGGGCTTCTCCTCGGCCTCGCGAGCCCGGTAGCTCTTGCCCTCGATGCTGATGATCTCGGAGTGGTGGACGAGCCGGTCGATGAGCGCGGTGGTGCAGGCGGCGTTGGGGAAGACGGTCGGCCACTCACTGAAGGTCAAGTTGGTAGTGAGGACGATGCTGCGCTTCTCGTAGCGGCGGCTCACCACCTGGAAGAGCAGGTCGGCATTCCGGTTGTCGTAGGACAGGTAGCCGATCTCGTCCACCACGAGCAGACCGACTCGGTTGCAGTAGTGGCGGAGCCGCTGGTCGAGGCCGCGTGCGGACTCCTGGCTGCCGAGGTCGAGCAGCATCTGCGCTGCGGTGGTGAAGAGCACGCTGTGGCCGGCCTGGACGGCGGCGTGCGCGATGTTCTGGGCGATCATCGTCTTGCCGAGACCCTGCGGCGCGACGAGGACCACGTTGTGGGCCTTCTCCAGGAAGTCGAGGCGGAGCGCCGCGTCGACGGCGTCGCGGTCGATACGCTTCGGCCAGGCCCAGTCGAAGTCGACCAGGGCCTTGAAGCGGCCGAGTCGGCTGCGACCGAGGCGGCGCTCGAGGCTGCGGCGCGCGCGGTCCTCGAGCTCGATGCGCGCGACCTGTTCCAGGATCTGCTGCACGCCCCATCGGCTCTTGGTGGCGAGCGCGACGAGGTCGTCGAGGGTGTCGGCGGTGTGGCGTAGGCCGAGCAGGCGGAGCTGGTCCTTGAGGTCGGTGGTCATGCGGTCTCCTTCGGCTTGCAGAGGGCGTCGTAGGTTTCGAGGGCGTGCGGCGTGACGCGGAGGTCGCGGACGCGGGGATCGTCGGGGAGGACCACGTCGAGAGCCGGCGCCACTCTGCGGGCCCGGGCGCGCTGGTCGAGGACGTGGGCCACCGAGGCCGCTCCGATGGCGCCACGGCCGAGTGCGTCTTTCAGGGCGAGTTCGAGCTCCGCGGCGCCGTAGCGGTCGAGGAGCGTGAGGAGTCGCGAGACGTGACCGCCGAGATTCTCGCCGCGGAGCGCCAGCGCCTCGACGAGCCCGTCGGCGCTGGGGCAGGCCGAGCGAAGCCGGTCGCGGCCGCGCAGCTCGTGGGCGCGCCGCTTCTCGCGGGCGAGCTCGGCGACGTGCGCGGGATCCTCGATCACCTGCTTGTGGTCGTAGCTCCGCGCGTGGCTCGCGAAGACGTGCCCGCCGCTGTTGGTGATACGGACGAGGGTCTCGGAGGCGACGAGCGTGAGCGGCTTGCCGACGAGGTGGTGCGGGATCGAGTAGTCGTTGAGATCGAAGCGGATGTAGGGCGTCTTGCCCGAGACGACCGGCTTCACCACGTCGCACTCGAAGGCGTGCTCCGGGAGCGCGAGGAGCCGCGGCCGCTCCTCCTCGAGCGCCTCACGGACGAGATGGCCGGCGGGATCGCCGGGCACCTTGCGCGCGTGGGCTGTGCGCTCGATCCAGGCCGCGAGCTGGGCGTTGAGGTCCTGCACCGAGGTGAAGCGCCGGGCGGCGAAGAAGCCGTGCCGCAGGTACTGGATGGCGCGCTCGACCTTGCCCTTCTCGTTGCCGCGGTATGGCGCGCACGGCTTCGGCGCGAAGTGGTAGTGGCCGGCGAGATCGAGGACGCGCGGATGGAAGCGGATGTGGTCGCCCGCGCGCTCGAGGACGACGCTCTTCAAGTTGTCGTAGAGGATGGTCCTGGCCGCGCCGCCGAGCGCGTTGAACGCCTCGACGTGGCCGCGCAGGAAGCTCTCCAGCGTCTGGTCGAGGGCGAAGCGGGCGTAGATAGCCCGCGACCAGGAGAGCACCAACACGAAGCAGGAGAGCGTGCGGCGCGCGTGCCCGATCTGGATCTTGCCGAAGTTGCCCCAGTCCACCTGCGCCTGCTCGCCGGGGAGCGTCGCGAGCCGCAGGAACGCCTCGGACTTCGGCGCGGGCCGCACCGTCTGCACGTAACGACGGAGCTGGACGACGGATCCCGCGTACCCGCGCTCCTTGACCATCTCGAAGAGGCGCGTCGCGCGCAGGCGCGGGTGCTGCTCGAGCGTCTCGGCCACGAAGGCCTTGTAGGGGTCGAGCATCGCCGGCCGGACCTGGGCACCGGTGCGGACGAAGCGGTCGGCCTCGATGGCGCGCCTCACCGTGTCGTGGTGGACGCGGAGCTCGGCGGCGATGGTGCCGGCCCGCCAGTGCTCGGCGAAGAACAGCCGGCGGATGCGCGCCCGGAGATCGGCCGCGATCATTCCGCGACCTCGAGCAGGACGAGCTGGCGCGCGTCGCGGAAGTCACCGAGCCCGCCGAGCTGATCGCGCCGGCGCGGCCGCGCCTCGGTCACGATGGCCAGCTCGAAAAGCGCGTTGCTGGTGAGGCCATCCGGCCCGAGCCAGCGTGTCGTGTCGCACGAAGCGCCCGGCTCGCCCGCAGCGAGCACAGCACGCACCGGCTCGCCCGACCACAGCGCCAGCGCCTCGCACAGCGCCGTCAGCGCCCGCGGGTGCGCCGGTGGAGACCGGAGCCGCGCCTTCAGGATCGTCTCGTCCGGGCCGGCCTGCGCCAGCACCCGCGCCCGCTCCGGGCCCGGGATCACCCCCAACCAGATCGCCATCGTGGACAACCTCCGCGCCGAGCAGGAGCAGGGCCGAGGTGGCCTCGCTCGCCGGCGAGGCGCGCACCATCGTTGAGACCGGCTGGGACTCGCGACGCTGATGCGTCACTTTCCGTCGACGCTCGCGATATCGGTGCTGGCGGTCCGCGTGCGCACGGCGGCCCTCGCGGCTCGCCTGGTAGCGATCACCGGCGGCTCGAAGGGACGCGCGGCGCGCCAGGTCGGCGCAGCGTGACCCGCAGTAGCGGTGGCCGTGGTCGCAGCGGCGGCAGAGGAAGAAGACCTGTCCGCACGCCGGCCGCGCGCAGGCCACGAACCGCAACGATTCCAGGCGCCCTCAGCGAGGACGCGAGGAAGTGGACCGATGTGCTCGGACGTGCGATCAACGTCCTGCTGGATCGCAACGCCCTGCTGATCTGGCCCCGAGGGCTCGGAGCTCTAACTCCGGGCCCTCACTCTGTCGCCCTGCCGCGCTCTCGCTACCCGTGAACCGGGGCCTCGGCCAGTTTTCGGCCGCTCACCAGCCCGCCGGCAGAACGTCCAGAATCACGCGCTTTCAGGTGAGCAGCGACACGCCTGCTCCCACGTCGCGATCTTCCGCTTTCGAGGACCTCTTGTGCCACGCGCCGCTTTCGGATTCGTAGGAGACCGAATCAATCTCGGCAGGCGGGCGTATCTGCAGAAATCAGCACATTTGCGCAAGCGCGAGTGCACACGAGAG
>DASTGH010000364.1:0-6002 GCA_035719345.1 Anaeromyxobacteraceae bacterium | reverse complement strand
GTCGCAGCGCCGGGAGCGCGAGCGGCCGGCGGCTGTCCCGGGACCGGCCCGGGCGCGGCGGCGAGGGTCGAGGCGGCGACCTTCGGCGGCACCGCCGCTGCGGGGACCGTCGCCGCGGGCGGCGCGCTCGCGCCCGGCGCCGCGACGCCGTCCAGCTCCGCCGGCTTCTTTCCGGAGAACGTCTGGCGCGCCTTCGCCTTCGCGTCCTCCTTCGCCTTCTCCTTCTCCGTCTGCGCGTGCCGCCGCGCCCGCTGGAGGTCGCGCCGGTAGACGCCTTCCTCCTTCTCGCGGCTCGCGCGCATCCACATGCGCTCGTACGAGAGGAAGCGGGCGTGGAGCGTCTGGATCCGGAACTTGAGGGCGGTGTTGCGGACGAACTCGCCCTTCAGCTTGGCGACGCGCCGCTTCATCTCCTCGCGCTCGCGGGCGGGCTCGCGCCGATCGATCCCGAGGAAGTACAGCTCGAACCGCGCCTTGAGCGCCTCGAGGTCCTCCTCGATCTCGCCGCAGACGTCGGCCAGCTCCTCGGTGCGGTGCCGGTCCTGGCGCTCCGCCTCCTCCTGCGCGCGCGGGTCGGCGAGCGCGCCGAGCGGCTTCTGGCCGGGCCTCGTGGGCTGCATCGCCACGGCGGCACTCTACGCGGATCGGCGGGCGGGCTCCACCGGCGACGCCCGGCCTCAGGCGGCGAGCGCGGCGCTCGTGGAGGCGGCAGCCGCGCCGCGGCGGCGCCCCGCCACCCACACCAGCGCACCGGCCGCGAGCACGATCGCGGACGTCCACTGCCCGACGCCCAGGCCGGCGAACACCCCGCGCTCGACGTCGCCCCGGAAGGCCTCCACGACGGTGCGAAGCACGGCGTAGGCGAGGAGCCAGCTGGCCAGCACCTGGCCCTCGAACCGCTTTCGCGGCCGGACCCACAGCACGAGCGCGAGGAAGAGCCCGAGCTCGCCGAGCGCCTCGTAGAGCTGCGTGGGGTGCACCGGCAGCGTCGCCAGGCGGTCCGGCGCGAGGAGATCGCCCCCGTGCGGGCGGGCCGCGAACGCCTGGTACGCGAGCGACTCCGGCGGGAAGCGCACGAGCCACGGCAGCGGCGCGTGCGAGATGCGCCCCCAGCAGCACCCCGCGGCGAAGCAGCCGAGGCGCCCGAAGACGTGCCCCAGCGCCACCGACGGGATGAGCGTGTCGGCGTAGGCGAGGAAGGGGAGCCGGTGCCGGCGCAGGTACCAGAAGGCGGTGAGCGCGGCCGCGATGAAGCCGCCGTAGAAGACGAGCCCGCCCTCCCACAGCACGAGCACCCGCGGCACGCGCACGCCCCCGAGCGTGGTCCAGGCCTGCTCGCCCGCGTACTCGCGCCAGTTCACGGCGACGAAGTAGAGACGGCTCCCAACCAGCGCGGCGACGAGCACCCAGAAGGCGAGGTCGGAGATGCGCTCCGCGTCCTGCCCCCACCGGCGCGCCTCGCGCCGCGCCACCTCGATGGCGACGACGAAGCCGGCGGCAATCATGAGGCCGTAGCCGTGGAGCGGCAGGACGAGCTCCCTGGAGAGGAGCCCCGCCCACCATGCCCCCGCGAGCGCCGCCGCGAGCGCCCCCAGGGCGGCGCGGTCGTCCCACATCGCCGCAGCCCAGCCCGGCCGTTCGCCGGTGGGCGCGCGACGGCGAAGCGACCAGGCCCGCGCGGCGGCCACCGCCGCGAGCAGCAGCGCCGCCGCGGCCGGCACCCAGCCGGCGGGGATGCGCAGCGTGAGCAGGACCGGGAGCATCCGCCTTCATACGCGCGAGGCGGCGCGCTTCTTCCCCGGCGCCGGCTCGTCCGCCCGCTCCGCCCCGACCTTGGGAGCGGGGTGGACGAGGAGCATGGCGATGCCCACGACCAGCAGCGAGTCGGCCACGTTGAACGTGGGCCAGCGCAGGTCGGGCCGGTTCCACCAGTACCATTCGACGAAGTCGATGACGTAGCGGCGCGCCAGCCGGTCGACGAGGTTGCCGATCGTGCCCGCCAGGACGAAGGCGAGCGCCACCTGCAGGAAGCGCTGCCGCACCTCGAGCCGCCGGTAGTAGTAGAGGACGAACACCACCGCCGCGGCCGAGATGACGAGGAAGAGCGGGTGGCGCACGTCGGCCGGCAGGAAGCTCATGAAGCCGAAGGCGGCGTTCGGGTTCTCCACGTAGTTCATGCGCCAGAGCGGCCGGAAGACGTAGTACGGCTCGGTGGCCCAGGGCTCGAGGTGGCGGAGCGACCAGAACGCGGAGAGCCGCTGCCCGGTCGTCTGCGCCCCGGCGCGCTGGAACGCGACCGTGAGCCGCTCGGCGGCCAGGTACTTCGTCCACTGGTCGGCGGCGAGCGCCAGGGCGAAGAGGACGGCGAGCACCCGCCACTTCGAGACGGGAGTCCCGCTCATGCCAGCGCCGCCGCGCACTTGCCGCACAGCTCCGGGTGGCGCGGGTCCTTGCCCACGTCCTCGTACACGCCCCAGCAGCGGGGGCACTTCGCGCCCGGCGCCCTGGCCACCGCCGCGCCCGTCGCGCCCTCGGCCAGCTCCACCCCGGAGACGATGAAGAGCACCGGCAGCTCCGCCGCGTTCGCGCGCAGGAAGGCGAGGTCGTCGCCCCGTGCCGAGAGCGTCACCGCCGCCTCCAGGTCCTTGCCGATGAGCTTCGCCTGCCGCGCCTCCTCCAGGGCCTTCTTGACCGTGTCGCGGAAGCCGAAGAGCCGGCCGTAGCGCGCCTCGAGCGCCTCGGCGTCGGCCGGGCGCGGCCGCTCGGGGAACCCGGCGTAGAAGACGCTGTCGGCCTCGGGCGGCTCGGGCAGGAAGCCCCAGGCCTCCTCGGCGGTGAAGGAGAGGATGGGTGCGAGCATGCGCACGAGGTCGCCGGCGACGAGGTGCAGCGCCGTCTGCGCGCTCCGGCGGGGCTTCCCGTCGCGCCTCGCCGTGTAGAGGCGATCCTTGATGATGTCGAAGTAGAGCGCCGACAGCTCCACCGCGCAGAGCTGGAGCGTGGCGTGGTAGGCGAGGTGGTACTCGTAGTCGGCGTAGGCCTGCTTCACCCGCGCCACCCAGTCGGCGAGGCGGGCCACCGCCCAGCGGTCGATGGGCTCCATCTCCTCCACCGGCACCGCGTCCTTCGCCGGGTCGAAGCCGTCGAGCGTCCCGAGCGCCCAGCGCACCGTGTTCCGGATCTTGCGGTACCCCTCGGCGATGCCGGCCAGGATCTCGTCGCCCACCCGCACGTCGTCGCGGTAGTCGGTCGACGCCACCCACAGCCGCAGGATGTCCGCGCCGTACTTCTTCAGGATCTCCTCGGGCGCGACCGTGTTGCCGAGGCTCTTCGACATGGCCTTGCCCTGCGCGTCGAGGACGAAGCCGTGCGTCAGGACCGCGCGGTAGGGCGGCGCGCCGCGCGCCGCCATGCCGGTGAGCAGCGACGAGTGGAACCAGCCGCGGTGCTGGTCCGAGCCCTCCAGGTAGAGGTCGACCGGCACGCCCATCCCGCCCGCCTCGGCCACCGCCTCCCACGAGACGCCCGAGTCCCACCACACGTCGAGGATGTCCTGCTCGCGGCGGAACTGCGCGCCGCCGCAGCTCCCGCAGCGCGCCGCCGCGACCAGCTCCGCCACCGGTCGCCGGTACCAGGCCTCGATGCCCTCTTCCTCGAAGGCCTGCGCCACCCGGCGCATGACCGCCGGCGAGACGAGCGGCTCGCCGCAGCCCTCGCAGTAGAAGACCGGGATGGGCACGCCCCAGGTGCGCTGGCGCGAGAGGCACCAGTCCGGGCGGTGCTCGATCATGTTGTAGATGCGATCGCGGCCCCAGCGCGGGATCCACTGCACGCCGTCGATCCCGCTGAGCGTCCTGCCGCGCAGCCCGTCGTGCTCGAGCGAGAGGAACCACTGATCGGTGGCCCGGAAGACGACCGGGTTGTGGCACCGCCAGCAGTGCGGGTACGAGTGGCGCAGCTTCGCCGAGGGATCGGAGAGCAGGTGGCCGGAGGCGGCCAGGTCGCGCACGATCTCGGCGTTCGCCTCGAAGATGGGCCTGCCCGCGTACTTGCCGGCCTCGGCGGTGAAGCGGCCGGCGCCATCGACGGGGTTCAGGACCTCGAGCCCGTAGCGCAGCCCGACCTCGTAGTCCTCCTGGCCGTGGCCGGGCGCGGTGTGGACGAGCCCGGTGCCGGCCTCGAGCGTCACGTGCTCTCCGAGGATGACCGGGCACTCGCGCGGCATGAACGGGTGGCGGTAGCGGAGCCCCTCCAGCTCCTTCCCGTCGAGGTGGGCGAGGATCCGCTTCGGGTCGGCGAGGTGCGCGACCGGCCCGTTCACGCCGCCGCCGCCGGTGGCGGCCTCGTGCGCCAGCGGCGAGTGCGCGGTGGGCGGCTGGGCCGAGACGGCGAGGTCGCCGGGTGCCACCGCCGCGAGGAACTGCCCGAGCAGGTCCTTCGCCACCACCACCACGCGGCCGGCGAGGTCGTAGGCGACGTACGTGAAGTCGGGGTGCGCGCAGACCGCCAGGTTCGCCGGCAGCGTCCAGGGCGTGGTCGTCCAGACGACGAGCGAGGCCGGTCCCTTCACCTTCCCGCCCGGCAGCTCCCCGAGCAGCTCGAAGGCGACGTGGATCGACGGCGAGGTGTGGTCCTCGTACTCGACCTCCGCCTCCGCCAGCGCGGTGCGGTCGTGGATGCACCAGTAGACCGGCTTCTTGCCGCGGTAGAGGAAGCCCTTCTCGGCGACGCGCGCCAGCGTGCGGACGATCTCCGCCTCGTAGCCGCGCGCCATGGTGAGGTAGGGCTGCTCCCACCGGCCGAAGATGCCGAGCCGCTTGAACGCCTCGCGCTGCTTGTCGATCCACTTCAGCGCGTAGCGGCGGCAGGCGAGGATCACCTCCTCGCGCTTCATGTCGCGCTTCTTCGGGCCGAGCTCCTTGTCGACCTTGAGCTCGATGGGCAGCCCGTGGCAGTCCCAGCCCGGCACGTAGTCGGACACGTCGCCCAGCATCGCGTGGTACTTGACGATGATGTCCTTCAGGATCTTGTTGAGCGCGTGGCCGATGTGGATGTCGCCGTTGGCGTAGGGCGGCCCGTCGTGCAGCACGAACTTCCGCGCGCCCGGCCGGGCCGCGTTCCGCGCCACCAGCTTCGCGAAGACGTCCTCCTCCTGCCAGGCCTTCAGGATCTCCGGCTCCCGCTGCGGCAGGTTCGCCTTCATCGGGAAGTCGGTCCTGGGGAGGTGGACGGTATCCTTGTAGTCCGCGGGCAAGGTGGGTCCTCGGGGAAACCGGCTTTGTAGCAGCCGCTCGGGGGAGGGGCAACGCGCGCGTGCCGCAGGGCGCGCGCACGCCGCGGCCCGTTCGCGCCGGTTGCCGGGCCCGGTCCGGCTCCCTACAGTCCGGCCCTCCCATGCCGCCGAAGAGCGCCACCTCCCGCGCCCCGCGGCGCGCGCGCAAGCCGCGCGGCGGCGAAGGGGGACTGCGCCTCGTCATCCTCTCGCGCAACCGCAAGCTCTACTCCACCCGGCGGCTGGTCGAGGCGGCGCGCGCGCGCGGCCACGCCGCCGACGTGCTCGACACGCTCCGCTGCAACCTGGTGGTGGCGCGCGAGACGCCGCGCATCCTCTACCGCGGGGCGGAGGTGGCGCGCGCCGACGTGGTCATCCCGCGCATCGGCGCCTCCATCACCGGCTACGGCCTCTCGGTCGTGAACCAGTTCGACATGATGGGCGTGCCGGTGCTGAACGCCGCCATCCCCATCGCCCGCGCCCGCGACAAGCTGCGCGCGCTGCAGCTCCTCTCGCGCTTCGGCATCGACATCCCGCGCACGGTGATGTGCCGCTACCGGGACGAGGTGCCGCTGGCGGTGGAACAGGTGGGCGGCCTCCCCTGCATCATGAAGCTCCTGCAGGGCACGCAGGGCGTGGGCGTGCTCATCGCGAACACGATGAACGAGGTGCAGGGGATGCTCGACACCCTCTGGACCCTCGGCCAGGAGATCCTGCTCCAGGAGCTCAT
>DASTGH010000363.1:0-3011 GCA_035719345.1 Anaeromyxobacteraceae bacterium | reverse complement strand
CTCGCCGCGGGCGCCGTCGTGGAGGGATTCGTGCTGCAGCCGGACGGCGCTCCGGCGGGCGCCGCGGAGGTGATGCTGGCCGGAGGCGACGAGGTCGTGTCCGCCACGGCCGGCACCTCGGGCGGCTTCGCCGCGGAGGTGGCAGCCGGCACGTACACCGTCACGGCGCGGCGCGGGTCCGCCGCGGGGGCGTGGCCCGTGCTGGTCACCGTGGCCGCGGGCGGCCGCGCGCGAGGGCTCGTCATCCGGCTCGGCGCGGCCGCCGCCATCGGCGGGGTCGTGACGGCGGCAGACGGCGCCCCGCTGCCGGGAGCGGCCGTGGCGGTGTCGTCGCCGGGCGCGACGGGCGAGCTCGCGCATGCGGAGAGCGACGCGAGGGGCCGCTTCGCGGTCGAGGCGCTGGCGGCGGGCACCTACCAGGTCGCCGTGGCGGCCGACGGCTGGACCCCCGCCTCCAGGACCGGGATCGCGGTCCTCACCGGCGAGCGGGTCGAGCTCGCGATCGCGCTGGCGCGCCAGGGCGCGATCGAGGGGGTGGTGAGGGACGGCACGGGGCGCGCCGTGGCGGAGGCGCGCGTCAGCGCCGGGCGCCGGACGTGGGCCGGCCCGGGCGCGGCCGAGGCCGTGGCCCGCACCGACGCGGCGGGCCACTTCCTGCTCCGCGCCCTGGAGGCCGGACGCAACGAGGTCGCCGCGGCGCGTGACGACGCCGGCACCGGCGTGATCGCCTCCGTGGAGGTTGCACCCGGTTCGGTGACGTCGCTCGACCTGACGCTGCCCGAGACGGGCAGGCTGGAGGGCCTGGTGATCGGGCGCGATCGCGCCCCTCCGGGCCGGGCGGTGGTGCTCGTCCGCTCCCGCGGTCCACCGCCCGTGTCCGCGCGCGTCGAGGTGGATCGCGACGGCGCCTACGCCCTGCAGCTCCCCGCCGGCGACTACGACGCGGTCGCGGCGCCGGCCGAGGGGGCGAGGGCCCTGGTCCGCCCGCGGCCAGCCACGGTGCGCATCGCACCCGGCCAGGCGTCGCGCCTGGACCTGGTCCTCGACGCCGCGGCCCGTGCTGCGGCGTCTCCAGCCGTCGTCCAGGTGATCGAGCCGGATGGCTCCGGGTCGCCCGCCACGCTGGTCCTCGTCACCGCGGGCGACGACCTGCGGAACGCCGGCTCGGCCGTCACCGACGAGGCAGGGGTCGCGCGCGTGGAACTGGCCGAGCACGGGAGCCTGCTCGTGCGCGCGCTGCGCTCCGGGCGCGCGGGAGGACCGGTGCCGCTCGACACCTCGGGGCCGACCGTGGTGACGCTGCGCGCGCCCGCCCGGCTGCGCGGGCGCGTCGTCAGCCACGACGGACCACCGGTCGCGGGGTTCAGCTTCCAGCTGGCGGCGCTCGGGGACGACGCCTCCGTCGCGAGCACCATCGGGGGCCCCGCAGGGACGAGGAACGCGCGCGGCGTCCAGGCACCCCTGCGGCTCGAGTTCAGCGGCGATCGCTTCGAGGTCGCGGACGCCTCGCCGGGGCCGGTGCGCGTGTCCGTCCAGACGCCGAGCGGGGGACACGCCCACGTCGAGCTCGAGCTCGCGCCCGGCGAGCAGCGCGAGCTGGAGGTGGTCCTGGAGCCCGGCGCGAGCGTGGAAGGACGGGCGGTCGACGCGCGCACCGGATCTCCGGTGGCGGGGACGGCCGTGGTCGTCGAACGGGTCGGCTCGCCGCCGCGGTCGGAGGCGACGACGGGGGCCGACGGGCGCTTCCGGCTCACCGGCCTGCCGATGGGTGCGCGCCGCCTGCGCCTGATCGCCCCCGGGTATGCTCCCGCCGAGCGCGACGCCGACCTCGGCGCGGGCGAGAGCCTGGATCTCGGCGAGATCGCGCTGGCGGTGGGGACGCAGGCCTCGATCCTGCCCCGCTCGCCCTGATGATCACTGCAGGAGGCGGAAGCGCGACGGCGGCTGCACGCGCTCCACCTCGGCGCCCTCGGCAGGAGCATCATCTCCTTTCCGCAGCGGTGTGGCCGGCGCGAGCCCGTGGCGCCGCATCATCCGGTAGAGCGTGCCCTTGGCGATGCCGAGCGCGACGGCCGCGCGGGCCACGTTGCCGTGGAACACCGCGAGCGCCTCCTCGCAGGCGCGGCGCTCCACCTGGTCGAGCGGCAGCACCTCGGGTGCGGGCTCCGCGGGTGAGCTCGCCTGCTGCAGGGCGGCGGGGATGCGCGCCAGCTCGCCCTCGCCCGGGCCGAGGAGGCTCAGCTCGCCCTCGATCACGTTGTGGAGCTCGCGCACGTTGCCCGGCCAGTCGTAGGCCTGCAGCGCCGCGAGCAGCTGGGGCGCCACCCGGACGCGCTGGCGCGTCTCCAGGGCGTGCCGCCGCAGCTGGTGGTCGACGAGCAGCGGGATGTCCTCCTTGCGCGCGCGCAGCGGCGGCAGCTGGAGCTGGACGACGCGCAGGCGATGGAAGAGGTCGAGCCGGAACGACCCGCCGCTCACCGCCTCGGTGAGGTCGCGGTTCGTGGTGGCGATGAAGCGCGCGCTCACCGTGACGTCGCCGCCGCTGCCGAGCCGCTGCACCACCTTCTCCTGAAGGACGCGCAGGAGCTTGCTCTGCATGTCGAGCGGCATGTCGCCGATCTCGTCGAGCAGGAGCGTGCCGCGCCCCGCCAGCTCGAACTTGCCCGTGGACCCGGAGCTGCGCGCGCCGGTGAAGGCGCCGCCCTCGTAGCCGAACAGCTCGCTCTCCAGGAGGTCGCGCGGGATGGCGGTGACGTTGATGCCCACGAAGGGGGCCCCAGCGCGCGGCGAGGCGTTGTGGATGGCCTGCGCCAGGAGCTCCTTCCCGGTGCCGCTCTCGCCCGACACGAGGACCGGCACGTCGGACCGCGCCGCGCGCCTCGCGTCCTCGACGACGCGCAGGAACGCCGGCGCCGCGCCGACGAGGTCGTCGAAGGTGAAGCGGGCGAGCGAACCGACCCGGCGCCGAGCCGCGGCCGCCCCGCGCGCCGCCGCGGCGGGCCGGCAGGTGG
>DASTGH010000362.1:0-4785 GCA_035719345.1 Anaeromyxobacteraceae bacterium | reverse complement strand
GCCCTCGTGACGGAGCGCGACGGGGTGGCGTGGGCGCCGTGGCGGCGGCTCGAGGCGCTGGGGATGCCGACGGCGATGAGGAAGCTCGTCGAGGCGATCCGGGTGAGCGGAGTGAGCGCGGCGTAGCGGGGGGAGGGAAGGGGAGAGGGCAGGCGCCCGCTGCGACCGCCGACCGCCGTGGCGATCGTTCGCTGCGGGGGGACACGCATGCGCCTCGGCGACGACGATCGCTCGGACGTGGAGGACCGCCGCGGGCTGTCGCTCGGCGGGACGGGCGTGCGACTGGGGCTCGGCGGGACGCTCGTCCTCGTCGTCCTCTCCCTCGTCTTCAAGACGGACCTCCTCTCCACCGTCGTCGGCGGCAGCCCGGCCCAGCCCGCCGCACCGCAGGCCATCTCGCAGCGCAAGGCGGGCGAGCGCGACCTGGAGGAGGTCGCCGTGCGCGCCTTCAACGACGCGCAGGACTTCTGGTCGAGCGAGTTCCGCCAGCGCCGCGAGAGCTATCCCGACGCGAAGCTCGTCCTCTTCTGGGACGGCACGCGCTCGGGCTGCGGGGACGCCTCGGCGGCGATGGGCCCGTTCTACTGTCCGGAGGATCGGCGCGTCTACATCGACCTCGGCTTCTACCGCGAGCTGGCGCGCCGCTTCGGCGCTCCGGGCCAGTTCGCCCAGGCGTACGTGCTGGCGCACGAGGTCGGCCACCACGTCCAGGACGTCATCGGCCTGGAGCGCCGCGTGCGCGCGGCCCAGCAGCGCGACCCCTCGGCGCGCAACGAGCTGTCGGTCCGGCTCGAGCTGCAGGCCGACTGCCTCGCCGGCGTCTGGGCGCGCAGCGCGCAGGAGCGCGGCCTCCTCGATCCGGGCGATCTCGACCAGGGCCTCGCCGCCGCCGCCGCCGTCGGGGACGACCGCATCCAGCGCGCGACGACCGGGGCCGTCCACCCCGAGCGGTTCACGCACGGCACCGCCGCGCAGCGGGCACACTGGTTCCGCGAGGGCTTCGATCGCGGCACCGTCGACGGCTGCGACACGTTCCGGTCGGCCGCCGACGAGGGCGTGGGCAGCGGGCGACCGGACGGGCGCTGAGATTCCGGGCGCTCCGCGCTTGGCGCGCGGGCCCCGGTTCGTGTACGTTCCGCGGCGCTCGACCCCGGCTCGAAGGCGCCGCGGATGCGTGAGGCGGAACCCCTTGACACTCCGAGGGGGCACCGTATAATTCGCGCCCCTTTACCGGGAAGGCACCGCCGTACCGAGCGCCCCACGCCGCAGCGGGGCGTTTTCATTGAGGAAAGACTTCGCTCGAATGCCGACGATCAGCCAGCTTGTGCGCCAGGGGCGCGAGCAGCTCAAGGTGAAGAAGAAGGCGCCCGCGCTCCGGGAATCGCCGCAGAAGCGCGGCGTGTGCACGCGCGTCTACACCACCACGCCCAAGAAGCCGAACTCGGCGCTGCGCAAGGTGGCCCGCGTCCGCCTCGTCAACGGCTTCGAGGTGACGAGCTACATCCCCGGCGTCGGCCACAACCTGCAGGAGCACTCGGTGGTGCTCATCCGCGGCGGCCGCGTGAAGGACCTCCCCGGCGTCCGCTACCACATCATCCGCGGCACGCTCGACGCCGTCGGCGTCCAGGGCCGCAAGCAGGGCCGCTCCAAGTACGGCGCGAAGCGCCCGAGCTAGCGAGAAGGAACGGATTCGATGCCTCGTCGCCGCGAAGTCGAGAAGCGCAAGATCCTCCCGGACCCCAAGTTCCAGGACCGGCTGGTCTCGAAGTTCGTCAACAACCTGATGCGCAAGGGCAAGAAGTCGACGGGCGAGCGCATCGTGTACGGCGCCTTCGACCTGGTCGAGAACCGCCTCAAGGACGATCCGCTCAAGGTCTTCAAGAAGGCGCTCGACAACGTGAAGCCCGTCGTCGAGGTGAAGAGCCGCCGCGTCGGCGGCGCCACCTACCAGGTGCCGGTCGAGGTCCGCCAGGACCGGCGCGTGGCGCTGGCGATGCGCTGGCTCATCGAGTACGGGAAGGGCCGCGGCGAGAAGACGATGGTGGAGAAGCTCGCCGGCGAGATCATCGACGCCGCCGCCAATCGCGGCAACGCCGTGAAGAAGCGCGAGGACACGCACAAGATGGCCGAGGCGAACAAGGCCTTCGCCCACTACCGCTGGTAGGAGAGACAAGCGAACGAGAAGCCCGGGGAAGGGTGAGCCGGCTCGGTCGGCGCCCCGTCAGGATCCCCGCTCTTTGACAGCTCGGAAGGTCGTCCCAGCCGCTCGCGCGGCGGAAGAGAGAACCATGGCCCGCACCACTCCACTCGAGCGCTACCGCAACTTCGGCATCATGGCGCACATCGATGCCGGCAAGACGACGACCACCGAGCGCATCCTCTTCTACACCGGCGTCACCCACAAGATCGGCGAGGTCCATGAGGGCACCACCGTCATGGACTGGATGGAGCAGGAGCGCGAGCGCGGCATCACCATCACCTCCGCCGCGACCACCGCCTTCTGGCGCGAGCACCGCCTCAACATCATCGACACCCCCGGGCACGTCGACTTCACCATCGAGGTCGAGCGCTCGCTGCGCGTCCTCGACGGCGCCTGCGCCGTCTTCGACGCGGTGAACGGCGTCGAGCCGCAGTCCGAGACGGTGTGGCGCCAGGCGGACCGCTACGAGGTCCCCCGCATCTGCTTCATCAACAAGATGGACCGCGTCGGCGCCGACTTCTTCATGTCGGTCGACACCATCAAGGAGAAGCTCGGCGCGAAGCCGGTGCCGCTCCAGATCCCCATCGGCCGCGAGGACAAGTTCCGCGGCATGGTCGACCTCGTCAAGATGAAGGGCATCACCTTCGACGACGAGACGATGGGCGCGAAGTACCAGGAGATCGAGATCCCCGCCGACCTGGTGGAGCAGGCGAAGGAGTACCGCGCCGCGCTGGAGGAGGCCGTCGCCGAGATCGACGACGAGCTCATGGCCAAGTACCTCGACGGCCACGCGCTCTCGAACGACGAGGTGAAGAAGGGGCTCCGCGAGGGCACCATCGGCCTCAAGTTCTTCCCCGTCCTCTGCGGGACGGCCTTCAAGAACAAGGGCGTGCAGCAGATCCTGGACGCCGTCGTCGACTACCTGCCGAGCCCGCTCGACGTCCCGCCGCTCAAGGGCGTGAACCTGAAGGGCGTCGAGGTCATCTGCCGCCCCTCCGACACCGAGCCGTTCGCCGCCCTGGCGTTCAAGCTCATGAACGACCCGTTCGTCGGGAACCTCACCTTCTTCCGCGTCTACTCGGGGAAGCTGGAGGCCGGGTCCTACGTCTACAACGCCACCAAGGACAAGAAGGAGCGCATCGGCCGCATCCTGCAGATGCACGCCAACAAGCGCGAGGAGATCAAGGAGGTCCTGGCTGGCGACATCGCCGCCGCGGTCGGCCTCCGCTCCACGACCACCGGCGACACGCTGTGCATGGACGATAAGCCGGTCATCCTCGAGAAGATGGAGTTCCCCGAGCCCGTCATCGAGGTCGCCATCGAGCCGAAGACGAAGGGCGACTCCGACAAGATGGGCATCGCGCTGCAGCGCCTGCAGATGGAGGACCCGTCCTTCCGCGTCCACACCGACGAGGAGACCGGCCAGACCATCATGGCCGGCATGGGCGAGCTCCACCTCGAGATCCTCGTCGACCGCATGCTGCGCGAGTTCAAGGTCGAGGCGAACGTGGGCAAGCCCCAGGTCGCCTACCGCGAGACCATCACCAGGAAGGTCGAGAGCGAGGGGCGCTACATCCGGCAGACGGGCGGTCGCGGACAGTACGGCCACTGCTGGCTGCGCCTCATCCCGCAGCAGCCGGGGCAGGGGTTCTCCTTCGAGAACGAGACGGTGGGCGGCACCATCCCGAAGGAGTTCATCACCCCCATCGAGAAGGGCGTCGTCGAGGCCATGGAGGGCGGCGTGCTCGCCGGCTTCCCCATGGTCGACCTCAAGGTCGAGGTCTTCGACGGCAGCTTCCACGACGTCGACTCGTCCGAGATGGCGTTCAAGATCGCGGGCTCGATGGGCTTCAAGGACGGCGCGGCCAAGGCCGGCCCGGTCCTGCTCGAGCCCATCATGGACGTGGAGGTGGTGACGCCCGAGAGCTTCATGGGCGACGTCATCGGCGACCTCAACTCCCGCCGCGGCAAGATCCAGGGCATGAACCCGCGCGCCGGCGTGCAGGTGATCGAGGCGCAGGTGCCGCTGGCCGAGATGTTCGGCTACGCCACCGACCTGCGCTCGAAGACGCAGGGCCGCGCCACCTACACGATGCACTTCGGGCACTACGCCCCGGTCCCGAACAACATCGCCGAGACCATCATCACCAAGACCAAGGGCGCCGCCGTCGCGTCGAAGTAGCGGCCCCGAGACTTCAGGAGAGGAGACGACCATGGCCAAGGAGAAGTTCGAGCGCAACAAGCCCCACGTGAACGTCGGGACGATCGGTCACGTCGACCACGGCAAGACGACGCTCACGGCCGCGATCACCAAGTACGCGGCGCAGAAGGGCCTCGCGCAGTTCATGGCGTACGACCAGATCGACAAGGCGCCGGAGGAGCGCGAGCGCGGCATCACCATCGCGACCGCCCACGTCGAGTACCAGACGGCGGCCCGGCACTATGCGCACGTCGACTGCCCCGGCCACGCCGACTACGTGAAGAACATGATCACCGGCGCGGCGCAGATGGACGGCGCCATCCTGGTGGTCTCCGCCGCCGACGGCCCGATGCCGCAGACGCGCGAGCACATCCTGCTCGCCCGC
>DASTGH010000361.1:0-14105 GCA_035719345.1 Anaeromyxobacteraceae bacterium | reverse complement strand
GGCTTGAGCGGCAGCGGCGTCGCGCCGGAGTGGTTCTCCTCGTCGATGCGGACCGTCTCCTCCATGAGCAGGCGCGTCCACGGGATGTGGACGGTGCGCGCCGGCGCCCGGACGTTCGGCTCGACGATGAACGAGCCCGCGGACAGCCGGAGCGCCTCGCGCACCGCGTCCCGGCCGGTCGCGCCGCCGAGGCGCGCGTCGACGACGTCGCCGTTCTCGACGAAGAAGATGCCGCCCTCCGCCTCGCCCCCGGGCAGGTTGACCGTGACGGCGACCGTCTGACGCGACGAGGTGTAGAGCTGGATGAGGTCCGCGAATGGCGTGTCGCTGAAGTCACCGATGAGGGCCATCTGCACTCCTTGGGTCGGCGGACGGGCGTTTCCGCATGTGTCGGGCGGGAGGGGACCGCTCCGACGGGGCGACCTTCGCGGAGTACCTTACACCGGGGGCACGAAGGCTGTGAATTCGCCGTCTTGCGCCGCGCGACGGTACCGGGATCAAGGGACGACCCCGCGACCCGAGCCGGGTCGCGGGGTTGACCGTGAGCACTTGATCCCGATCAGATCGGGGAGCGCGCGCCGCCCGCGCCGCGTCAGGCGTCGACCTGAGCCGCCGCGGCGTGGCCCCCGCCCACATGCTCGCCCTGGAGCTCCCGCGTCCGCGGCAGGACGAGGTTGAGCAGGATGCCGACGTAGGTGGCGAGCGGCATGGCGTCGATCTTCACCGAGCCGAGGTGCAGCTCCGCTCCGCCGACGCCGACCACGAGCACGACCGAGGCGATGATGAGGTTCCGCTTCTGCGAGAAGTCGATCCCCGCCTCGACCAGCATGCGGATGCCGGCGGACGCGATGATGCCGAAGAGCAGGATGCAGATGCCGCCCATGACCTGCGTGGGGATGGAGCGGATGAGCGCGCCCACCGGCGGCACGAAGGACATGAGGATGGCGAGCACCGCCGCGCCCCCGATCACCCAGACGGAGAAGACGCGGGTGATGGCCATGACGCCGATGTTCTCGCCGTAGGTGGTGTTGGGAGGGCCCCCCATCATCCCGGCGAGCGCGGTGGCCACGCCGTCGCCGGCCAGCGACCGGTGCAGGCCGGGGTCCTTCACGAAGTCGCGCCCCACCACGTTGTTGGTGACGATGAGGTGCCCGATGTGCTCGGTGATGACCACGAGCGAGATGGGCGCGAGCGTGATGATGGCGGGCCAGGTGAAGCGCGGGAGCACGAAGGGCGGCACCGCCAGCGGGGCGGCCTGCTGCACGCCGGCGAGGTTCACCTGCCCCGCGGCCAGCGCCACGACGTAGCCGCCGACGATCCCGATGAGCACGGGGATGACGCCGAGGAAGCCCTTCAGGAACACGGCCGCGAGGATGGCGATGGCGAGCGAGGCGAGGGCCACCCCGAAGAACTCGGGGCGGTAGGTCGGGCCGCCGCCGTTCATCGCCATCGTCACCACCGCCACGCGCGCCAGGCCGAGCCCGATCACCATGACCACCGAGCCGATCACGACGGGGGGCAGCAGGTAGTCGATCCAGCGCGTCCCGAACTTCCAGATGAGCAGCGCCACGGCGATGTAGCAGAGCCCGACCACGACGCAGCCGCCCATGACCATCGCGATGCGCTCGGCGGGCGCCACCTGTCCGGGCGCGACGCCCAGGATGCCCGCCATGGCCGCGATGAACGCGAACGACGATCCGAGGTAGGCGGGGACCTTACCCTTGGTGATGAAGATGTAGGCGAGCGTGCCGACGCCGCTCGAGAAGAGCGTGACGGAGGTGTCGAGCCCGACGAGGAACGGCACGAGCACGGTCGCGCCGAACATCGCGAAGAGGTGCTGGAGCGAGAGCGGGATGCTCTGGAGGAGCGGCAGCCGCTCATCGACGTCGACCGTACGCTGGGTGCTCATGCGGTGGTGTCTCCTGCCCGCGGCGCGGGCGTTCTCGGGCGTCGTGCCCCGGTCGAGCCGGTGTTCTACGGTGGCGCTCTGACACCGGACGGGGCGGCCCGGAGGAGGAACGGCAGGGGACCAGCAGCCACTCCGGCACCCGGGGTCGCTCGCGACTCGGGCTCCGGCCCACGCCACCGCTCCGGACGCCGGTGCACGGAACCTGCAAGCGGCCCGGCCGTGCACCACGATCTCCAGCTCCTGGCGCGCCGCTTCCTCGACTTCGTCTACCAGGAGACGAAGCTCCCCATGATCGTCTGCGACGAGCAAGGGGCGATCGTCCAGGCGGTCGACCGCAAGCGGATCGGGACGAAGCACGCCTTCGCGCAGCGCATCCTGGCCGGGGAGGCGGACGAGCTCTTCGTGACCAAGGCGGACGTCGCCGCGGATCCGCGCATGAAGGAGGGCTGCAACACCGTCATCCGCATCGACGGCCAGGCGGTCGGCACGTTCGGCCTGGCGGGCCCGGTCGAGGTGGCTCAGCCGCTCACGCGCGTGGCGGCCGCCGTGCTCGCCTCGTGGGTGCACGAGCAGCGGCAGCGCACCGCGCTCGAGTCCGCCGCCGACCAGGTCCTGGTGGGCGTCGGGCGCGTGTCGCAGCGCGCGGACGGCGCCTCCGCCACCTCGACCGCGGTGGTGGAGCTCATGTCGCGCGCCTCGCGGCAGGCGTCGGAGCGCGTGGAGAAGACGGACGCCATCGTCCGCACCGTGCACGAGATCGCGCAGACCAGCCGCATCCTCAGCATCAACGGCTCGGTGGAGGCCGCGCGCGCCGGCGAGCACGGGCGCGGCTTCGCCGTCGTGGCCCGGGAGATGCTCGAGCTGGCCGAGCACGCCCGCAGCGCGGCCAACCAGGCGCAGGCGACGCTCGGCGACGTGCACAAGGCCATCGCGCAGGTCGAGGAGGCCATCGGGCGCTCGGCTTCGGTGGCCCGGGACCAGTCCGCGGCGCTCTCCGAGGTGCGCGAGGTGGTGCGCTCGCTCCAGGAGGCGATCGCGAAGCTGGCGAAGACTTGACGGCGCCGCGCCATGCGCGGCGCAAGAACCCGCTCGCGAACGGGACGCCGTCGGCGATGCAGTGTGCGCAGGTGCGCCCCCCTCGCACCTTCCGTCCCACACGATTGACCGTCGTCAACGTGCCGTCCACCTGCCGCACCGCGCCGCGATCCTCGCGACTGCCCGTGCTACCGTCCGCGACGCTTTGTCACACCGCCGCGCGGGCCCCCTCTCCCGCGCGCGAGCCCGCTCCGGAGGTCTCGATGCACGGCACCGTCGGTCGCAGCGCCCTCTCCCTGTCCCTCGTCCTCGCCGGCCTGCTGCTCCCGGCCGCGGGGCGAGCGGCGAACCCGCCCGGCGACGGCGAGGTCCTCTTCGGCATCAGCGCGCCCTTCTCCGGCACCACCCGCGAGTACGGCCGCCAGCTCAAGGTCGGCTTCGAGGTCGCCTTCGCGCTCGCCAACGACGCCGGCGGCGTCGCCGGTCGCAAGCTCCGGCTCGTGGCGCGCGACGACGGCTACGACCCGCCGCGCACGGTGGCGGCCGTGAAGGAGCTGGTGGAGAACGAGAAGGTCTTCGGCCTGGTGGGCGTCTTCGGATCGGCGAACTCCGCCGCGGTGCTGCCCTACGTGCTGGAGCGGCAGGTGCCGTACTTCGCGCCCTACTCGGGCGCGGGGCTGCTCCGGAACGACCCGCCCGACCGCTACGTCTTCAACTACCGCCCCAGCTACGCCGAGGAGGCGGCCGCCGCGGTGCGCTACCTGGTGGAGGTGCGGCGGCTGCGCCCCAACCAGATCGCGGTCATGCACCAGGACGATCCCTTCGGCGAGGCGGGCTGGTCGGGCGTCGCCAAGGTCATGCGCAAGTACAAGCGCGACCCGGGGCAGGTGGTGCGCGTCACCTACCCGCGCAACACCGCCGACGTGGACGCGGCCGTGGCCACCATCCGGCAGAACGCGCCCCGCCTCAAGGCGGTGGTGATGGTGGCGGTCTACAAGCCGGCCTACCGCTTCATCGAGAAGCTGCGCGCGGCGGGGCTCGACCTCGTCTTCACGAACGTGTCGGCGGTGAGCGCGACCGAGCTGGCGGAGCAGATCGTCCCCCTCGGTCCGAGCTACACCAAGGACGTCCTGGTGACGCAGATCGTGCCGCTGCCGACCTCGCGCGCCACGGCGCTGCTGCGCTACCAGGAGGCGCTCAAGAAGTACGCGCCGGCGGAGCGGCCCGACTTCGTGTCGCTCGAGGCCTACCTGGCGGGCAGCGTGCTGGTGGAGGGCCTGAAGCGCGCCGGCCGGAAGCTCGACGCCGAGGCGTTCGTCGACGCGCTCGAGGGCATCAGGAACCTCGACCTCGGCATCGGCGTGCCGCTCGGCTTCGGGCCCTCCGAGCACCAGGCCTCGCGCAAGGTGTGGGGCACCGTGCTCGAGCCCGGCGGCGGGTGGAAGGCCATCGACCTGGAGTGAAAGGAGGGCGCCGGCGGCGCCCTCCCACCCCTACTTCTTCAGCAGCTCGTTCACCTTCTTCATCACCTCGAAGGCGTCCGCCACGTAGAGCACGTCGGCCTTGCCGCGGGCCCAGCCGCAGTTCGGGTCGAGGTTCACCGCCCGGCGCTCGCTGATGAACCGCCAGCCGACGACGTGCGGCTCCTCGCCGTGGCAGCAGGTGGCGAGGCCCTTGGGGTGCCGGGGCGTGGCGCCGGTCTGGCCCACCTGGTTGAGGTGGCTCATGAACCCCATGACGCCCTGCCCTTCCCCCGCCTGGTCGGTGAGCGACTTGGAGGAGCCGAGCGAGGCCTTCGACTTGCCCAGGAAGTCGAGGATGAGCGCCTCGGCCTCCTGCACGTGGGGCTTGCCGTCCGACGCCTGCTTCTTCGTCCAGCCCGCGCCGGCGACGAAGAGGAGCTTGGCGTCGGGGCGGATGGTCTGCGCGTCGCTCTTCGGCGCCTTCACGCCGGTCACCCTGGTGCGGCGGAGCGCGTCGCCGACGGCGACGCTCACCGCCTCGAGCGCCGGGGCCGCGCCCTCGGGCTTCCACGGCGCGTGGCAGCCCGGATCGATCGAGATCACCCAGGGGCGCTGCGTCCGCTTGACCACGCCCTCCATGCGCTGCCGGTAGTACCAGCGCGACACCGCCGGGGCGCCGTCCTGGGCCAGGAGCGCGGTGGCGTGGGTGTCGACGCGGCCGCCGAGCCGGTGCGCCACGCCCGCGGCGACGCGGGCGAGGCGGGAGGTGCCGGGGGCGACCACGATGGTGGCGCCGGCCGCCTTGCACAGCGCCTCGGCCGCCGCCGCGTCGGTCGCGTAGCGCGCGTCGGCGAAGTCGGGACCGGTCACGGCGAGCGCCCTGGCGGCGCCGGCGCCGGCCAGGCCCGCCGCCGCGCCCGCGGTCTGGGCGCCGAAGACGCCGGCGACGAGCGTGCCCTTGAGCACGCCGGCCAGCTCCTTCGCCGCGGCGAGCGCCTCGAGCCCGGCCTTGGGGAGCGCGCCGTCGGCGTCGGTGTGCGAGAGGAAGAGGATCGTCTCCATGATGGCGTTCTCCCTTAGTCCTTCGAGATCCACTCGACGATCTCGCGCGCGATCTCGTCGGCCGGCACGTTCTTCACCACCCGCGTCTCGCGCTGCGCCTTGGGCACCTGCACCGAGGCGAACTGCATGTCGCCGAGGCCGACCTTGGCCGGCTTCGCCTTCTGCAGCGCCGGCATGATGGCCTTCATGTTGGCCATGCCGACCTGCGGGTTGTTGCGCGGCTCGGGGAGGCTGCCGGTGGCCCAGCCGAGGAGCGCGGGCGGGCCGGCCACCACCGAGACCTGGTGCTTGCCGCCCTCGGCGCGCTCCAGGATCTGCAGCGAGCCGTCGGGCTGCGGGGCCACCTCGTCGACGCCCTGGAACTGGTCGACGATCTCGAGCTTCTCGCCGACGAGCTGCAGGGTGACGCCGGCGCCGCGCGAGGCCGATTCCCAGCCGCCGAAGACGAGCAGCCTGGTGCGGTCGAGGCCGGGGATGGCCTTGATGGCGTCGGCCAGCGCCGCCGCCGTCTCGTGGGCGTCGGTGAAGCCGCCCGCCGGCCCGTCGAGCGCGACGAGCTCGAACGGCACCTTCTGCCCGACCGCCATCATGACCTGCTGCAGCTTGGCCTTGGGCCCGAGGGAGACCAGCCACACCTTCGAGCCGGGGGTCTTGGCGGCGAGGTTCGCCGCCTCGAAGAGGGCGTGGCCGGCCCACGGGTCGAGCACGGCCGGCAGCATGAGCTCGTTCTTGAGCGCCGGGCCGGTCGGGCCCGAGATGGGCTCGAGCGTCTGGAGGGGATCGGGGACGATGCTGCCGCAGACGACGATCTGGTACCCGCTCATCGTGGCTCCTAGTTCTCCGCCGAGTGAAGTCCGCCCGCTCCGGCGCGGAAGCTGATGTTGGTGACCTCGCCCTCCAGCGCCTGCGTGCAGTTCCAGAGGCAGGCGCCGCAGTGGACGCACTTCTCGCGGTCGAAGGCGGGCGTGCCGCCCGCCTCGCCCGGCGCGATGGCCTGCGCCGAGCAGATCTCGATGCAGGTCTTGGTCCCGCAGTTCTCGCACACCGCCGGCTGCAGGAAGACGACGTGGTCGGCGTAGCCGGCCGCCGCCTGCACCTTCCCGCCCATGAGCAGCGCGTCCTGGTGCGTGACGAGGAGCTGCCCGTCGAGCTCGACGTCGGGCCAGCCGGCGCGCTTCATGAGCGCCGCGTGCAGGCTCTTGCCGGACGCCTTGCACTCGTCGCGCAGGCGCGCGATCTCGTCGGCCGGGATGCGGCCGGCGTAGTACGACTCGATCGAGCCGAGCCGCTCGTGCGGCGCGACCGGCTCGGGCCCGATGTTGATGAGCCCCTTCGTCATCCCGGAGAGCGCCATGCCGAGGAGCCCGGTGACGACGCCGGCGCCGAAGCCGTCGCGCGCCTTCTCCGCCACGCGCCCTTCCGCCTCGACCCAGGACCCGCGCCGGCGTCCGACGTACGCCGCCTCCAGGTTCTCGCGGGTGAACGGCTTGTGGTCGCGGAGCAGCTCCAGCACGCCCTCGGCCAGCTGCATCCCGGTGGTCCAGGCCTCGTCCACGCCCGAGCCGGTGAGGACGTTCGTCGAGCCGGAGCCCTCGCCGATGCGGGCGAAGCCCTCGCCCACCAGGTGCGGCTCGCCGCGCCTGCCCGACTCCTGCAGGCTCTTCGCGCCCCAGGAGCGCATCTTGCCGCCGGCCAGGTGCTTCCAGAGGTAGGGGTGCTGCACGTAGTGCTGCAGGTAGAGGTAGCTGGTGCGGATGGGGCTGTCGAACCAGGAGGGCACGAAGACGCCGACCGACGCCACGCGCCCGGGGTGCACGTAGAGGAAACCGAAGATCTCGGGCTCGGGGTAGCCGAGCGTGTGGAAGACCGTGCCCTCCGGGAGCGTGCAGGACTCGGGCAGGTCCACCACCATCTTCATGCCGACGGCCCACTCGCGCTGGTGGTGGCCCCCGGGCAGCCCGAAGCGCTGGTCGAGGGCGCGGCCGACCGCGCCCACCGGACCGTCGGCCACCACCGTCAGCCGGGCCTTCACGTCGAGGCCGGGCATGTAGCCGGCGTCGGGGGTGCCGTCCTTCTTCACGCCCTGGTCGAGGAGGCGGATGCCGACGACCTTGTCGCCGTCCAGCAGCGGCTCGCCCACCGGCGTGCCCGGCCAGATCTGCACCTGCCCGCCCGCCATGAGCTGCTCGCCCACCCACTGGTTGAACTGGCCGATGGAGAGGACGAACCCGCCGTGCTTCTGCAGGAAGTCGGGCGTGTAGGGAAGCTCGACGGCGAGGTCCCGGTACGGGAGCATGAACTTCATCGTCTTGATGGCCGCGTCGGCCGCCTTGAGCGTGGCCGAGCGGCGCGAGGCGCCGTGCGGGTCGAGCAGGTAGACGACCTTCTCCTCCTTCACCCGCGTCGCCATGGGGATCTGTGCGGGGTCGAGGTCGGGGAAGCTCTGCTTGATGCCGCGCCCCTTCGTCACCACGCCCGAGACGCCGAAGCCGAGGCCGTCGGCGCGCTCGTAGCACACCACCTGCGGCGGCATGCCGGGCGAGACGGCGCTCTCCGCGACGGGCGTGCCGTCCTCCCTGGTGAGGCCCTTCGCCAGCGTGGTGAGGAACCCGCCCATGGCGGGCCCGAACCCGACGCAGGCGATGTCGACCTCCATCGTCTGGCGCTCGACGGCGGGAACTTCGGCGGCTCCGTTCTCTTCGGACACGGCGTGCTCCTTCGGTCTGGTGAGGGCGACGCCGGCCGCGGGCCCGCGCTTCGGACCCGTGGCCGGCGAGAGGTTCTTGCGAGGCTAGGCCGGGTAGTCGAGCGCCTCGGGGATCATCACCTTGGCGATCGCCTCGGCGCAGCGGTCCTTGGCGAGGCGCGAGCCGGTGAGGCACTGGTCGAGCTTCATGCGCAGGGCGGCGAAGTCGGCGACCGAGACGCAGTGCGGGCAGGGGCCGGCCTTCTCCGGGTGCGCGCCGTCCTCGCCCACGACGTCGACGGCGCAGCTGCCGATGCCCGGGATGAGGTTCTCGAGCGCCTCCAGCTCGGTGGTCGTGTAGCAGGCCTTGCGCGCCTCCTCGTCCCAGGCCGGGTGCTTGTTGTACCCGTAGACGAGCTCGGCGCAGATGCGGCCGGCCTCGCCCGCGGCGCGGGCGGCCTGCACGTGCGCCAGGTCCTGGTAGAAGCGGGAGAGGCCGGCGAGGCCCTCCGCCACCACCGGATTCTGGCCGCCCTTCTGCTCCAGCTCCACGACGTCGAGGATGAGCGCCCGCGCGGCCATGAGCCACGCCAGCGCGTCGGAGAGCGGGAACGTCACGCCCTGGCGCGGGCCCTGGAAGAGCTTCTCGCCGGCGGCGTCCTTGGCCACGCACAGGTGCTTGTAGCTGTAGAGCCAGACCGTGAAGGCCTGGGCCAGCTCGCAGGCGCCGGTGTCGGGCCGCTCCGAGGCGACGTGGCGGAGGTCCTTCGTCCACTGCTCGAACTGGGCGAGGAACACCTCGTTCGACATGCAGACCGAGAGCTGCCGGCGCTGCACCGCCTCCGGCCCCTCGTAGGTGGCCTCGAGCTGCGCGTCCATCCACTTGTTGGGGAGGAAGCCGGGGCAGTCCTCGGTGATGCCGTAGCCGCCCATGAGCGCGACCGCCTCGCGCATGGTGGTGGCGCCGACGCCGGTGTTCCACAGCTTCGTCGCCGGGCAGAGGACGGCGCCGGCCGAGTCGAGGATGGCGTAGCGGACGAGCGGATCCGCCTCCAGCGCGGCGAGCTTGGCGGCGTCGCGCTCCGCCTCGGGCTTGCCCTTCTCCTTCACCAGCTCGATCGCCTTCGCGTTGATCTCCTTGAAGAGCTTCAGCTCGGCGCGGCCGCTGATCCCCTTCTCCTTCAGGACGTCGAACTTCACGCGCTCGAGCGGGTCGAGCTCGTCGAAGAGCCGCGCGGTCATGAAGCCGAGCGAGGCGGCGGCCTCGCCGGTGGCCCACACGTCGGTGAGGCGCTGCAGGGCGTCCTCGCGCATCTGCAGGCCGAGCTCGTAGCGCATCGTGCCCGGCTTCGCCTGCTCCGAGCCGCGGAAGCGGCCGCGCTGGTAACGGATGACCGGCTCGATGGCGGAGAGGAGCTTCGCCGAGGTCATCACGCCCACCGGCACGCGCGTGTGCTTGAAGACCGCCGCGATGATCTCGTCGTGCGAGTAGTTGGGGACGATGACGCCGTCCTTCACCGTGTAGCCGCCGACGATGCGCGAGGCGGGGATCTCCAGGCTGAAGACCGGGTCGCTGGTGGAGGAGAGCTGGTGCACCAGCTTCTTGGTGGGCGTGCCGCGGTCCCAGGTGCCGGGGTCGGTCTCCTCCAGGATCACCATGCAGGTGCCCTTGATGCGCGCGTCGGCGGTGTCGACCGCGGCGGTGACGAAGTTCGCGAAGCCCATGTTGGTGATGAAGCGGCCGCGCTTCTCGACCTTGAGGACGGGCTCGGCGCCCGGTTCCCAGCGCAGCACGCGGACCTTGCCGCCCAGCATGCCGGTGTCGACGCCGACGTAGGGAATGGGCTCGGTCAGCGCGAACGCAGCGCGCCAAGGCTCGCGGTCCTCGCCCGCCTTCGGCGGCGCGGCCAGGCTCATGTACCGGTCCTGCTGCTCCTGCGTGCCGCGCTCGTGGATGGGGGAGAGGCCGAGGTGCCCGGCCAGGCCGCCGGTGGCGGCGCCGGCGTCGACCCAGGCGAGCTCGAACGCGGCCATCGAGAGCGCGAAGTTCTTCGGGCCCTCGATGAAGCCGCCCTGGTGCGGCTCCATCATGAGGCCGGTCACGCCCGACGCGTCGTAGTGGTGCAGCAGCTCGTTCTTCTCGGCCGTCCAGTCGTGCGTGTTGCGGGCCCCCGCGGCGACCAGGCGCGCCACCGGCCCGCGCGCCATGGCGCGGACGGACTGCACCAGCATGTGCAGGTCGTAGCGCTCGGAGAAGCGCCACATGATCTGGCGAACGTCGTCGCCGGGCAGGGTCCGGAGGCTCTCCTGAACGACGTTCTCGGGCACGGCCATGGACAGATCCTTTCCAGCGCCCGGACGAGGATCGCTGGGCGCCGGCACGTCGAGGTGGGGGGGCGGGTCGAATCGGCCCCGGTGGGGGTAAAATCGGCGCGTACGCTAGCACCTCGTGTGACGCCCGTTCAAGCGCCCCACGGGGATTTCTTCAGCGTTTGCGGCGCGATGTATCGGCCTGCGCGCGAAAATTGCGCGGCGCCGGCGGGTCGCCGGCGCCTCGGTGCCGCACCGCAGCAGCGCAGCGCCTCGACGCGCGAGGCGGCCGCCCTGCCGGTCAGCCGTCGATCTTGAAGCCGATGCGGAGGGTGACCTGGAACTCGGCCACCTTGCCGTCCTTGATGAAGCCGCGCTGCTCGACGACCTCGAACCAGTTCATGTGACGGACGGTCTTGCTGGCCTCGGCCACCGCCGCCTTCACCGCCTCGGCGAAGCTCACCGGCGAGGTCCCGACCAGCTCGATCTTCTTGTACGTGCCCGACATGTGTGCGCCTCCGATGGCGTGGAATCCTCCTGCGCGTAGCACGTCGCCGCTCGACGGACGGTCGCGATCGCGCTGCGGCCCCATCAAGGGGGCGGCTGCGAGCTCGGGCAGGAAGGGCGCCGGCGTGCGGGCAGCCGACCGGAACTGATCTGCTCAGGGGTGCGGCGTTACGCCCCAAGAGAGCTGACTTCGAAATCACCTCCGCGGCTGCGGAGCGAGCGAACGCTGCTTATCCCTTTTTTGACGCGGCGCGTGCGCGCCGACGGAGGGTACCGAACATGGCGACGCCGTCGCAGAAGCTCGACGAGGTCCAGATCTCGCGTGACGTGGCCGAGCAATCGCGCGAAACGGAGTGGAAGGGCGCCGGTTTCCTGCGCGACATGTTCCTCGGCAACTTCCGGGTCGAGCTCATCCACCCCTACCCCCTCGAGGGCTCGGAACGCCCGGCGTTCAAGGAGTTCTACGGGAAGCTGGAGCGCTTCCTCCGCGACGAGGTCGATCCCGCCCGGATCGACGAGCTGGGTGACTACCCGCCCGAGGTGGTCGACGGCCTCCGCAAGCTCGGCGCCTTCGGCATGAAGATCCCGCAGGAGTACGGCGGGCTCGGCATGAGCCAGGTCGAGTACGGGAAGGCGATGGCCCTCATCGGGAGCCGCGACGCCAACCTGACCGCGCTCCTCTCCGCGCACCAGTCGATCGGCGTGCCGCAGCCGCTCAAGATGTTCGGCTCGGACGAGCTGAAGAAGAAGTACCTGCCGCGCTGCGCCAAGGGCGCGATCAGCGCGTTCGCGCTCACCGAGGCCATGGTCGGCTCGGACCCGGCCCGCCTCGCCACCACCTACGAGGCCTCGGAGGACGGGCGCCACTTCATCGTCAATGGGACGAAGCTCTGGTGCACGAACGGCACCATCGCCGAGCTGCTCGTGGTCATGGCGAAGCACCCGAAGACGGGCGCCATCAGCGCCTTCGTGGTCGAGGCCAATTCACCAGGCGTGGAGGTCACGCACCGCTGCCACTTCATGGGCCTGCGGGCGCTCGCCAACGCCGCCATCCAGTTCACCAACGTGAAGGTGCCGAGGGAGAACATCCTCGGCGCCGAGGGGCGCGGTCTCAAGATCGCGCTCACCACGCTCAACACCGGCCGCCTCTCGCTGCCGGCGGCGGTGGCCGGCCTGGGCAAGAACTGCCTCGAGCTGTGCCGCAAGTGGTCGGCGGCGCGGGTGCAGTGGGGCCACGAGATCGGCAAGCACGAGGCGATCTCGCACAAGCTCGCCGACATGGCGTCCACGGTCTACGCCATGGAGTCGGTCTCCGACCTGGCGCAGGCGCTCGCCGACAAGAAGGGGTACGACATCCGGCTCGAGGCGGCGGCGGCCAAGGAGTGGAACACGGTCCAGGCGTGGCGGCTCGTCGACGAGACCATGCAGATCCGCGGGGGGCGCGGGTACGAGAAGGAGCACTCGCTCGCCGCGCGCGGCGAGAAGCCGGTCGGCGTCGAGCGCTGGATGAGGGACAACCGCATCAACCTCATCTTCGAGGGCTCGTCCGAGATCATGCACCTGTTCATGGGCCGCGAGCTCGTGGACAAGCACCTGCAGGTCGCGGGCGTCATGATCGACAAGAAGGCGCCGGTCTCGAAGAAGCTGGCGGCGCTGCCGAAGATCGCGCTCTTCTACGTCGTCTGGTACCTGAAGCTCTGGCTCGGGTTCCCGTTCCGGCCCTGGTACGGCGGGTTCGGCTCGATGGCCAGGCACCTCCGCTTCGTGGAGCGGTCCTCGCGCAAGGTGGCGCGGCAGGTCTTCCACGGCATGATGGTCTTTCAGGCGCGGATGGAGCGGAAGCAGGCGTTCCTCTTCCGCTGCGTCGACATCGCCAACGAGCTCTTCGCCATGAGCGCCTCCATCTCGCGGGCGCAGACGCTGGCGAAGGCGGGCCGGCCCGAGGCGCGCGAGGCGACCCAGCTCGCGCTCGCCTTCTGCGCCGGGGCCCGGGCGCGGGTGAAGGACCACTTCCGCGACCTGTGGCGCAACCAGGACGACGCGAACTACGCGCTCGGCAAGGCGGTGCTCGACGGCCGGCACGCGTGGCTGGAGAAGGGCGCGATGGAGCTCGGCGTCACCGTCGAGGACCTGAGGCCGCGCGTCCCGGTGAAGACCGGCGGGCGTCCGGTGGCCGAGGCGCCGCGCCCTCCCGCGGTGGCGAAGGTCCCCGCGGCGGAGCTGGTGAACTAGGCTTCGGGCTTCGGGCTTCGGGCTTCGGGCTACAGGCTTCAGACCACGCGCACCAAGCCTGTAGCCCGCAGCCTGGAGCCTGGAGCCTGTAGCCCGCCCTACGGCGACATGCCGGACAGGTACGTGTACCCGCGCATCACCTGCTCGTAGAAGTCGGCGAGCTGCACGCCTTCCTTCGGGCGGATGGCGCCCTCCTTCACCTTCGCGTCGAGCGCGGTCTTCACGCGGCGCGCCAGGTCGTCGGGCGGGTACTGCATGCGGGAGAGCACCTGCTCGATGCGGTCGCCCGGGATGACCTCCTCGATGTAGAAGTCCTCGGGATCCTCGTCGTCGACGAAGACGTGGATCTCGTTCACCCGGCCGAACAGGTTGTGCATGTCCCCCATCACGTCCTGGTAGGCGCCGGTGAGGAAGAGCCCGAGGAAGTAGCTCTCGCCGGGCCGGAGGGCGTGGAGCGACAGCGTCTCGTCGACGCCCTCCCCGCCCTCGATGAAGCGGTCGATCTTCCCATCCGAGTCGCAGGTGATGTCGACGATGGTGCAGTCGCGCGTCGGCGGCTCGTCGAGCCGGTGCAGCGGGACGATGGGGAAGAGCTGGTCGAAGGCCCAGTGGTCCGGCGCGCTCTGGAAGAGCGAGAAGTTGGCCAGGTACTGGTCGGCGATCTTGTCGCCCAGGTCGCGCGTGTCGCGCGGCAGCCGCTTCTTGCCGCGGTTCAGGGCGACGAGGCCGCGGCAGAGCTTCCAGAAGAGGCTCTCCACGGTGGCCCGCTCCTCGAGGCCGAGGATGCCCAGCTTGAACATCTGCAGGGCCTCCTCCTTCTTGGCGGCGGCGTCGTGGTAGGCCTCGGCCTTGTTGCGCGGCGTGAGCCCGTTCACGATCTCGCGCATCTCCCGGACGACCT
>DASTGH010000360.1:0-2984 GCA_035719345.1 Anaeromyxobacteraceae bacterium | reverse complement strand
CCGCCCCGGCGGCCGCCGCCGCGCCAGCGCCGGCCCAGGAGCCCGCCCGCCGCCGCCCGGCGCTGGCCGTGGCCCGCCCCGTGCCGTCCGAGCCGGAGCCCGAGGGCGACGGCGATCTCGGGGTGGAGCTGCGCGTGCTGTGGGGCGAGACGCTCCTCGACGCCGGCACCTTCGTCGAGCCGAGGAGCCCGGTGCTCCTGGGCGAGGGGCCGCGCTGCCACTTCCGCCTCACGGGCCCCGACCTGCCGGCCGACGAGTTCCCCATCCTGCGCCACGAGGGCGGCGAGTACCGCTTCCTCTTCGCCCGCGGGATGACCGGCGGCGTCGAGACGAAGGAGGGCGTCACCACCTTCGCCGAGCTGGTGAAGTCGCGCGCCGCCTCGCCCGACGACGCGGTCGAGGGCGCGTACGCGGTCGCCGTCCCGCGCGCCGGCGCCGTCCGCGCCGAGCTGGGCAGCGGGCTGCGCGTCGAGGCGCGCCACCGCCGGCCGGCGAAGCTCGCCTCCGCGCCGTGGTGGGAGAAGCTCGACTACCGCTACCTCAACCTGCTCCTCGTGCTGCTCTTCCTGCAGGGCGCGTTCATCGTGGCGTCGAAGACGACCACGCGCGACGTGGACCTGGTGCAGGACGACCTCGCCACCGGCCAGGCGAAGATGGTGAAGTTCGTGATGAAGCCGCCGGAGGAGCAGCGGAAGAACCCGTACCTCGAGAAGCTGAAGAAGGACATCTCCAAGGAACCGGGCGAGATGGCGGAGAAGCACAAGAACGCCGAGGGTCAGATGGGCAAGAAGGACGCGCCCAAGACCAACGGGCGGTCCGCTCCGCGCGCCATCGACCCGAACGCCAAGGAGCTGGTCAAGAACTCCGGGCTCCTCGCCGCGCTCGGCAAGGGGAAGGGCCAGGGCGGCCTCTCCACCGTCTTCGGGCAGGGCGGCCTGGGCGGCGACCTCAAGGGCGCCATCGGCAACATGTTCGGCCCGGTGGTCGGCGACAGCCAGGGCATGGGCGGCCTCGGCCTCAAGGGCACCGGCACGGGCGGCGGCGGGTCGGGCGAGACGATCGGCATCGGCGCCGTCGGCACGAAGGGCCGCGGCGGCGGGCTCGGTGGCTACGGCTCGGGCGTGGGCGGCCTCTCCGCCAAGCGCGACCGCGACATCGGCATCTCCGCCGGCGAGACGAAGGTGCTCGGCGCCATCGACCCCGAGCTCATCCGCAAGGTCATCCGCGACCACGCCGATCAGGTGCGCTACTGCTACGAGCAGCAGCTCACGCTCAATCCGAAGCTGTCCGGCAAGGTCGCCATCAAGTGGATCATCAACGCCCAGGGGCGGGCGGAGAGCCCGTCCATCGTGGCGGGCGACACCACGCTCCAGAACGAGCAGGTGGGCCAGTGCATCATGAGCCGCATCGTCACCTGGGAGTTCCCGAAGCCGCGCGGCGGGGGCATGGCGATCGTCACCTATCCCTGGATCCTGCGCTCGTCGGGCTCGGGCTCGGCCGGGTAGGGGGGATCGTCGCGTGAAGCGCCTCGCGATCATCGTCGCCGCGGTCCTGCCCTGCCTGGCGGCCGCCCAGGAGGCGGCGCCGGCCATGCCGGTGGACCCGCGCGCGCCGCGGTTCAACGAGGTGGAGCGCGGGTTCTTCACCGGGTTCGAGGTCGGCTGGTTCTCGCTCTTCGACGCCCCCAAGGCCGCCGATCCGGGCCGCTACCCCTCGGCGGCCGGCGGCGGCGGGATGTCGAGCGGGATCGTGGTCGGCGTCCACGCCGGCTACGACATCACGAACCGCGTGGCGCTCTCCGCCTACGCCCTCGAGTCGACCTCGTCGGCCAGCCTCGCCTACGGCTCCTTCGCCATCTTCTCGGCCGGCGGCGACCTGCGCGTCTCGCTCCTCGGCGCCCGCGACCGCAACGGGACGGAGCGCTTCCGCCTGTACCTGCACGGGCGCGGCGGCTGGCTCGTGACGCGCCCGATCGGGCTCGTCGGCAACACCGACCTCTACACCGCGGGCGGCCTCGGCTTCGACTACGACACGCACCTGCGCCACTTCGCCATCGGGCTCGCCGTCGACGGCGCGTACGTCGTGAAGGCCAAGTCGGCTGGCCTCTCCGTGACGCCCACGGTGAGGTACACCTTCTAGGCCCGGCGCGGGGCCGCGCGGCGGGGGCGCCTGGCGTGGTTCGTCCCGTGAAACTGGAAGCCGGACCCGGCCGCGGACTTCCCCTCCGGCGGCGGTGCGGCCTATACTTTTCGCCCGTCTCGACGGGCACTTGAGCGACCCCTTGAGCCCTCCCGTCCCGGAAAGCCCGAACGCCGCGCGCGAGCAGACCCCGGAGGCCCCGCCGCCGGACGAGGGCGCGTTCCGCGCGCTGGCGGAGTCGTACGAGCGCGCCTCGCGCTGGGAGGATCTCGTCGCCCTGTACGAGGGCCGCGCCCGGGCCGCGGACGGGGGGGCGCCGGCGCTCCTGGCGCGCGCCGCCGAGCTGGCGCACCGACGCATGCGCAACGCCGCGCGCGCCGAGGACCTGTGGCGGCAGGTGCTGCATGCCGACCCCGGCGACGCGGCCGCGCTCGGCTCGATCGTCGAGATCCACGAGGAGCGGGGCGATTTCCCGGCGCTGGCCGACGCGCTGGAGCGGCTCGCCACCGCTGCGCCCGACGCGCGCGGCGCGGCGCGGCTGTGGCTGCGGCTCGGGAAGGTCTGGGAGGAGCGGCTCCTCCGCCGCGACCGGGCCGCGCTCTACTACGCCCGCGCCAGCCGCCTCGACCCTGCCCTGGCCGACGCGCGCGCCGCCGCCCTGCGCTGCCAGATCGCGCTCCGCCGCTACACCCAGGCGAAGCGGACGCTCGACGCCGCGCGGGAGGCCGGCGCCGAGCCGCGCGCGGTGGCGGCCGAGTACGCGCGCCTCGGGGCGCAGCTCGTGGACGAGCCCCTCGACCACGGCCTCGCCATGGACGCGCTCGTCGAGGCGCTGGCGCTCGACC
>DASTGH010000359.1:0-12509 GCA_035719345.1 Anaeromyxobacteraceae bacterium | reverse complement strand
GCCTGCGCCTCGGGCCCGGCGCCCGCGCCGGCTGCGGCCGCGGCGCCGGCCGCCGACGCGCGGCCCCCGGGCGACTTCTTCCCGCTGGCGGTCGGCCGGCGCTGGACCTTCCTCGACCGCTCGCCGCAGGCCGCCGCGGCGGCGCGGCGCACGGTGACCATCGTCTCCCGCGACGCGCAGGGCTACTACGTGGACGACCAGCGCGGCGCGCTGCGGGTCGAGGGCGATTGCCTGCAGGACCGCTCCCGGCGCCTCCTCTGCGCGCCCATCGCCGTCGGCCACGCCTGGACCTCGGTGGTGGGGCCGTCGGCCACCGAGCGTTACGAGATCGTCGGCGTCGGCGAGAAGGTGACCGTGCCGGCGGGGTCCTTCGACGGCTGCGTGCGCGTGCGCTCGCGGGTGCGGGCGTCGGGCGTGGAGAACATCGCCGAGCTCACCTATGCGCCCGGGGTCGGCCCGGTGCGGCTCGAGACCTTCGCCGTGGTGAAGGGCGAGGCGGTGCCGCAGGTGCGCGGCGAGCTGGAGAGCTACGGCGAACGGCGCTGAAGCGGAAAGGGAAGGCACCATGCGCGAGGTCGGGATCGGGCTGGCGGGGTTCGGGACGGTCGGTGGAGGCGTGCTCTCCATCCTGCAGCGTCATCAGCGGGAGATCGAGGCGCGCCTCGGCGCGCGCATCGTCGTGCGCCGGGTGGTGGTGCGCGACGTCGCCAAGGACCGCGCCGTCGACGTGCCGGCGGGCCTGCTCACGGCGCGGCTGCAGGACCTGCTCGAGGACCCCGCCATCGAGGTGGTGGTCGAGCTCATCGGCGGCACCGACGAGGCGTTCCGGCTGGTGAAGGGCGCGCTGGAGCGCGGCAAGCACGTGGTCACGGCCAACAAGGCGCTGCTGGCGGCGCGGGGCGAGGAGCTCTTCCGGCTGGCCGCGGAGAAGGGCGTCGACGTCTACTACGAGGGCGCGGTCTGCGGCGGCGTGCCGGTGATCCGCACGCTGCGCGAGGCGCTCGCCTCCGACCGCATCACCTCGCTGCACGGCATCGTCAACGGCACGACCAACTTCATCCTCACCGCCATGGCGGAGAAGGGCGAGCCCATCGGGCAGGCGCTGGCCGAGGCGCAGCGGCTCGGCTATGCCGAGGCCGATCCCACCCTCGACGTCTCCGGCGGCGACGCCGCGCAGAAGCTGTGCGTCCTCGCCCAGCTCGCCTTCGGCGCCCGGGTGAAGCCGGAGGAGGTCCTCACCGAGGGCATCATGGGGCTCGAGCCGGAGGACTTCGCCTGGGCGAGGAACTTCGGGTACGCGCTCAAGCTGCTGGCGGTGGCGCGCCGCGTGAGCCACGGCCCGCGCGACGCGCTCGAGGTGCGCGTCCACCCCTGCTTCATCCCGGCGGGCTCGCTGCTCGCGGGCGTGAAGGGCGCCTTCAACGCGGTGCTCCTCCGCTCCGAGGCGCTCGGCCCGTCGCTCCTCTTCGGCCAGGGCGCGGGCGCCATGCCGACCGGCAGCGCGGTCGTCTCCGACATCATCGACCTCTCGCGCAACATCCTCGCCTCCTCGCCCGGGCGCGTGCCGCTGCCGCCCGCCGAGGCGCGGGTGGCGCTGCTCCCGCACGCCGAGATCCGGGCCGGCTACTACCTCCGCTTCGCCGTGAAGGACGTGCCCGGCGTGCTCGCCCGCATCGCGCAGACGCTGGCCGCTCACCGCATCTCCATCGCCGCCGTGCAGCAGCACGAGCAGAACGACGAGGGCGGGGCGGTGCCGCTCGTCATCGTCTCGCACCAGGCGCGGGAGGCGGACGTGCAGGCGGCCATCGGCGAGATCGACCGCTTCGACACGACGGTGGCCCGGACGCGGCTCGTCCGCATCGAGAGCATCTGAGGCGCGCCATGGTCCGCATGGAGATCCGCGTCATCTACGGCGACACGGACCAGATGGGCGTCGTCTACTACGGCAACTACCTCCGCTTCTTCGAGGCGAGCCGCAACGAGTTCATCCGGGCGAAGGGGCTGCGCTACCGCGACTTCGAAACGGAGTACGGGCTCCTCCTCCCGGTGGTGGAGGCGGCGGTGCAGTACCGCAGGCCGGCGCGCTACGACGACCTCCTCACCGTCGAGATCGCCCTCACCGAGGCGCGGCGCGCCTCGGCCCGCTTCGGCTACCGCATCCTGCGCGAGGGCGAGCTCCTCGCCACCGGCCACACCGTCCACGCCTGCGTCGACCGCGACGGGCGGGTGAAGCGGATGCCGGAGGGCCTGCTCCAGCGGCTCGCCGCCGGCGAGCCGGCGGGCGCGGCCGCAGCCGGCGGCTAGATCCGTGGTTTCACGCCAGCGGCGGGCGCGCGCCGCGGAGGGTTCGAGCATGGCCGCCATCAGCCGCGAGGTCGTCGTCGCCGTCCCGCCGGCGAAGCTGTACGAGGTCATCGCCGCCTACGACCGGTACCCGGAGTTCGTGCCGGGGGTGAAGGGCTGCACGGTGAAGTCGCGCTCGCCGGGGGGCGTCGACGTCGAGTACGAGCTCGATTTGGGCGTGAAGAAGATCCGCTACGTCCTGCGCCACGTCGAGCAGCCGCCGGCGAGGAACACCTGGTCGCTCGTCTCGGGCGAGTGGATGAAGGTGTCGAACGGCAGCTGGGAGCTGTCCGCGGAGGGGAGCGGCACGCGCGCGCGGTACACGGTCGAGATCCAGATCGCGAAGCCGGCCCTCGTGCCGCAGGCGCTCGTCGATCGCGTCTCGGACGAGCTGACGAAGGTGCAGCTCCCGCGGACGCTCGACGCGTTCAAGGCGCGAGCGGAGGCGCAGGCGCGCACCGCATGACGCCTGCCCGCCCGCCGTCCTCGGCCGGGGGAGGGGCGGGCGGCCGCGCGGCGCGCGAGCGGGCGCCGGCGACGTGCCGCTCCGCCGCATCTCGCGTGGCCCTGCGGCGTCACCCGTGCGGCGAGCGCGCGCACCCGGCCGGCGGAGTGCGCGCCGCTCGTGAGCGTCAGCACCGCGTGATACCTTGGGAAAATCGCAGCCGGTGCATCGCTCCGGCCAGGCATTAGATCCGTGGAGGAGGTCACGGACGTGGCAAGTCGCCGGGAACGGTGATTGCACGAGGGGAGAGGGCGGAGCGTCGAGGACACCATGCTGGACGCCTTCATCATCGAGGAGATCAAGCGCCGGGACCGCGAGCAGACGGCCGACGATCGCCCGGTCGTGGAGCTCCCCGTGCCGCCGCCTCCCGCCGAGCCCGTGCACCACGACGGCGACCGCGACGATCGCGACCGCGGGGGCGTCGTCATCATCGACTACATGGGCTGACGGGCCGAGCACGCACCGCCCGAAAAGCGTTGACGCGCGGCCGCGCGGTCGAGCAGATTCCCGCTCCCACCCGAACCCACCCCGGAGGTGAGGAGCGATGACCGAGATCATCAACGTCGCCGCACGCGAGATCCTGGATTCCCGCGGCAACCCGACCGTCGAGGTGGAGGTGGCCATCGCCTCCGGCGACGTCGGCCGCGCCGCGGTGCCGTCGGGCGCGTCCACCGGCGAGCACGAGGCGCTGGAGCTGCGCGATGGCGACAAGGGCCGCTACCTCGGCAAGGGCGTGAAGAAGGCGGTGGCGCACGTCGTGGACGTGCTGGCGCCGGCGGTGGTGGGCATCGACGCGTCCGACCAGGCAGCGCTCGACGCGAAGATGATCGCGCTCGACGGCACGCCCACCAAGGCGAAGCTCGGCGCGAACGCGATCCTGGGCGTGTCGCTGGCCGCCGCCAAGGCCGCGGCCGCCGCGCACGCGCTGCCGCTCTACCGCTACGTGGGTGGCGCCGGCGCGCGCACGCTCCCCGTGCCGCTCATGAACATCCTGAACGGCGGCGCGCACGCCGACTCCAACGTCGACATCCAGGAGTTCATGGTGGTGCCGCTCGGCGCGCCCTCCTTCGCCGAGGCGCTCCGCTACGGCGCCGAGATCTTCCACGCCCTGAAGAAGGTGCTGAAGGGGCGCGGCGCCGGGACCGGCGTCGGCGACGAGGGCGGCTACGCCCCGAGCCTGCCCTCCAACGAGGAGGCGCTCAAGGTCATCTCCGAGGCCATCGGCCAGACCGGCCTCAAGCTGGGCGAGCAGGTCGCGCTCGCGCTCGACGTCGCCTCCTCCGAGTTCTTCGACAAGGGGAGCGGAAAGTACAAGCTCAAGGGGGAGGGCAAGGAGCTCGATCGCCAGGCGCTGGTGGAGTGGTACGGGCAGCTCTCCGCGCGCTACCCCATCGTCTCCATCGAGGACGGCTGCGCCGAGGACGACTGGGAGGGCTGGAAGCTCCTCTCCCAGAAGCTCGGCGGCAAGGTCCAGCTCGTCGGCGACGACCTCTTCGTCACGAACGTGGAGCGGCTCTCGAAGGGCATCGCCCAGGGCATCGCCAACTCGCTCCTCGTCAAGGTGAACCAGATCGGCTCGCTGACCGAGACCCTGGAGGCGGTGCGGATGGCGCACCGCGCCGGCTACACGACCGTGATGAGCCACCGCTCCGGCGAGACCGAGGACACCACCATCGCCGACCTGGCGGTCGCCTGCGACTGCGGCCAGATCAAGACCGGGTCCGCCAGCCGCACCGATCGCGTCGCCAAGTACAACCAGCTCCTCCGCATCGAGGAGGAGCTGGGCTCGTCGGCGCGCTACGCCGGCCGGAGCGCGTTCAAGGCGCTGCGCTGAGCGGCGTCGAGGCGCCGACCCGCGGCCGCGCTCCGGGCGATCGCGCCGGAGCGCGGCGGAGGCCGGCCAGGGTCGGGCACCCGGGGGAGGGGCCATGGACGCGAGCGTCCTCGTCGTGGGCGGCGGCATCGTCGGGCTCACCCTCGCGCGCGAGCTCGCCGGGCAGGGCCGAGACGGCATCGTGGTGCTGGAGAAGGAGCCGGAGCTCGGGCGGCACGCCTCCGGCCGCAACAGCGGCGTGCTGCACGCCGGCATCTACTACGCCCCCGATTCGATGAAGGCGCGGCTGTGCCTCGCCGGCAACCGCCTCTTGCGCGAGTACTGCCGCGAGCGCGGGCTGCCGCTCCTCGAGGCCGGCAAGGTGGTCGTGGCGCGCTCCGAGGCCGAGCTGCCGGTGCTCGACGAGCTGGAGCGGCGCGCCGTGGCCAACGGGGCGAAGGTGCGCCGGCTCGACGACGCCGAGCTCGCCGAGGTCGAGCCGATGGCGCGCTCCGCCGGACGGGCGCTCTTCTCCGAGTACACGGCGCAGGTCGATCCGAAGGCGGTGCTGAAGCAGCTCCGCGCCGACCTCGAGGCGACGGGGCGGGTGAAGGTCCTCACCGGACACGCCTTCCTCGGCCTCGCCGGCGGGTCGGCGGCGGAGACGACGGGCGGGCGCATCGGCTTCGAGCGCTTCGTCAACGCGGCGGGGGCCCACTGCGACCGGGTGGCGCGGCCGTTCGGCGTGGGCGGGCAGTACCGGCTCGTGCCGTTCAAGGGGATCTACCGCAAGCTCAAGCCGGACCGCCGCTTCCCGGTGAACGGCAACATCTACCCCGTCCCCGACATCCGGAACCCGTTCCTGGGCGTGCACTTCACCCGCAGCGCGCGGGGCGAGGTCTGGCTCGGCCCCACCGCCATCCCGGCGCTGGGGCGCGAGAACTACGGGCTCTTCCGGGGTGCCGACGCGGGCGGGTTCCCCATCGCCGCGCTCGACGCCGTCCTCTTCGCCACGAACGCGAAGTTCCGCAGCGTCGCCCTGTCCGAGCCGAAGAAGTACCTGCCGCGCTTCTTCCACCGGGACGCGGCGCGGCTCGTCCGCCGCTACGACCCCGACGACTTCGCCGCCGCGGACAAGGTCGGCATCCGCCCGCAGCTCGTGGACTGGCGGACGAAGGAGCTGGTCATGGACTTCGTGGTCGAGGCGAGCGGCCGCTCCGTCCACGTGCTCAACCCCGTCTCCCCGGCGTTCACCTGCTCGATGGCGCTCGCCCGCCTCGTCGTGGAGCAGCACTTCGAGGGGGCGCGCCGTACGGGGTAGTCCGAGACCCATGCCATCCCAAATGGGTGTGTTCGCGGATCGACCTCGCGGCGGATAGGATCGCGCTCGCGTGCAGACTGGACAGGTGAAATCTCTCGATCGCGAGCTCGGCCTCGGCGCCGACGCCGAGCTGCTGGTGGAGGCGGCGCGATCGCTCGCCGCGGCTCACGACCTGCCATCGCTCATGGCCGTGACGCGGCGCGCAGCGCGGGCCCTCGTCTCGGCCGATGGGGTGACGTTCGTCCTCCGCGAGGGGGCGGTGGTGCACTACGCCGACGAGGACGCGATCGCGCCGCTGTGGAAGGGGCGCCGCTTCCCGGCGGAGGCGTGCATCTCCGGGTGGGCGATGATCCACCGGCAGCCGGTCGTCATCGAGGACGTCGATCTCGACGACCGCATCCCGCACGACGTCTACCGCCAGACGTTCGTGAAGAGCCTGCTCATGGTGCCGGTGCGGCCGGAGGAGCCGGTCGCCGCCATCGGCGCCTACTGGGCCGAGCGGCGGCGGGCCAGCGCGCGCGAGGTGCGGCTGATCGAGACGCTGGCCGGGCTGACCTCGGTCGCGCTCAGCAACGCCGCGCTCGTCGCCGAGCTGAAGCAGGCGGTGCAGCTGCGCGACGAGTTCCTCGGCGTCGCCTCCCATGAGCTGCGCACCCCGCTCACGGCCTTGCGCCTCCACATCCAGCGCGCCCGCCGCGCGCTCGCGCCGGCCGCATCGCCGCTCGAGCCCGTCCTGGCGGTGCTCGACCACCACGGGGCACGCCTCACGCGGCTCGTGGAGCGGCTGGTCGACGCCTCGCGCTTCGAGGCGCGCGCCATGGCGCTCGAGCCGGAGGAGCTCGACCTCGCCGCCCTGGCGAAGGAGGTCGTGGAGCGGTTCGCCGGGACGCCCGAGCTGCGCCTCGACGCCCCCGCGCCCGTGCGCGGGCGGTGGGACCGGTCGCGGCTCGACCAGATCCTCGAGAACCTGGTCTCCAACGCCGTGAAGTTCGGCGAGGGCAAGCAGGTCGACGTCGAGGTCGCCGCGATGCCGGGCGGCGCCCGCCTCACGGTCCGCGATCGCGGCATCGGCATCGACCCGGCCGATCAGGGCCGCATCTTCGAGCGGTTCGGGCGCGCCGTGCCCGCCCGCTCCTACGGCGGGTTCGGGCTCGGCCTGTGGCTGGTGCGGCAGGACGCGGAGGCGCTCGGCGGCACCGTCGCCCTGGAGAGCGCCCCCGGGCACGGCGCGCGCTTCACCGTCACGCTGCCGGGGTGAATCAGCTCTTCTTCCCGGCGTCGCCCTTCTCCACCGGCTTGCCGGCCTTCACCCAGCCCTCGATGCCTGCGCCCATCACGTACGAGTTCTTGTAGCCGAGCTTGACCGCCTCACGGGCGGCCCCATGGCTCGCCATTCACTTCGGCCCGGCGCAGTAGAAGACGAGCTTCTCGCCCTTGTTCGCGGGGAGGAGGCTCGCGAGCTTCTGCTTCCCGATGAAGACCGACCCCGGCAGGTGGTGCTTCTCCCAGAGGTCGGGCGGGTTCACGTCGTAGATCGCCACCCCGGGCTGCCCCAGCAGCTTCTCGACGTCATCGACCGAGATCTGGGGCAGGTCTTCACCGCGGGCCACGGCGGGGGCGAAGGCGATCGCCGCCAGGGCGAGGAGCCCGGCGCCGGCCGCGAGCAAGCATCGTCTCATGCGTCGTTCCTCCGTCAGGGCTTCGATGCCTAACGGGGGAACCCGGTTCGCGCCGGGCGCGGGGAGGCGCGCCGCTACCCGCCGACGCCGACCATGGGCAACAGCCGGCCGCGCGCCTCGGCCATGGCGTGGCGCTCGCCCTTGGCGAGGAGCGCTTCGCGGATGCGCGCCGACAGCTCGGCGTCGCTCGCCCCGGCGCGCAGCATCGGCACGAGGTCGATCCGGTCGCGCCCGCCCAGGCAGGCGCGGAGCGCGCCGTCGGCGCCGATGCGCACGCGGTTGCAGTCGGCGCAGAACCCCTCGGTCATCGCCCCGATGAAGCCGACCAGGCCCTCCTCGCGCGCGGCGCCCTCGCCGGACGTGCCGCGCATGTGGTGGGCCGGGCCCCAGCCGCGGGTCGCGTCCGGCGAGAGGCAGACCCCCTGCGCCTCGAGGAGGCGCTTCACCTCGGCCGTGGGGACGGGCTCGCCGCCACGCCCGAACGGCATGAGCTCGATGAAGCGCGGCACCGCGCCCTGCCGCCAGGCGAAGCGCGCCAGGCCGCCGAGCTCGTCGTCGTTCTCGCCGCGGACCACCACCGCGTTGAGCTTGATCGAGGCGTAGCGGGCCCTCCCGGCCGCCTCCAGGCCGCCCAGGATGTGCGGGAGCGACGCCGCGCGCCCGGAGAGGCGCGCCAGCCGCTCGGGCCGGAGCGTGTCGAGCGAGACGTTGAGGCGGGAGACCCCCGCCTCGCGCAGCGGCGCCGCCAGCCTGCCGAGGAGGTGGCCGTTGGTGGTGAGCGCGATCTCCCGGACGCCCGGGACCGAGGCCACGTCGCGGACGATGTCGAGGAGGTCGCGCCGCAGCGTCGGCTCGCCGCCGGTGAGCCGCACCCGCTCCACGCCCAGGGCCGCGAAGACGCGCACCAGCCGCAGGACGTCGGCGCGCGTCACCGGCTCGCAGCCGCCGGCCTCGCCCTGGGGCGAGCAGTAGCTGCACTGATAGTTGCAGCGGTCGGTGAGCGACAGGCGCAGGTAGCGGATGCGCCGGCCCTGCGCGTCCTGGAGGGTGGCGCCGGTCACGAGTTGGCCGCCGGGGCAGCCGGCGCCTCGGGGCGCCGCAGGGCCTCGAGGAGCCGCGGCTCGATGGAGAGGAAGGCCTGGACGCAGCGCGGATCGAACTGCGTGCCGGCGCAGCGCTCGATCTCGGCGCGCGCGGCCTCGAGCGGCGCGCCCTTGCGGTACGGCCGGTCGCTGGTGATGGCGTCGAGCGTGTCGGCGATGGCGAAGATGCGGGCGCCGAGCGGGATCCCCTCGCCGGAGAGGGCGCGCGGGTAGCCGGAGCCGTCCCAGCGCTCCTGGTGCGCGAGCACGACCTCGGCGGGGACGTCGAGGAAGGGGATGGAGCGCAGGATGGTGTGCCCGGTCTGCGGGTGCCGCCGCATCTCGTCCCACTCGGACGGGGTGAGCGGGCCGGCCTTGAGCAGGATGGCGTCGGGCACGCCGATCTTGCCGATGTCGTGGAGGAGCGCGCCGCGGGCGATGTCGGGGCGCTCGGCGGCGGGGACGCCCAGCCGCTCGGCGATGGCGAGCGTGTAGCGCACGACCCGCTGCGAGTGGTCCGAGGTCTCGTGCTCGCGCGCGTCGAGCGCCGCCACCAGCGCGTAGAGCGTGCTCGAGTAGGCGGTCTCCAGCTCGCGGACGGCCTTCTGCAGCTCGGCGGTCTTCTCGCGGACCCGGGTCTCCAGGCTCGTGCGGTAGCGCCCGCGGGCCAGCTCCAGGCGTCGCCGGGCCAGCGCGCGCTCGATGGCGCGCACGAGCTCGGTCACCTTGGGCGGCTTGAGCAGGTAGTCGGCCGCGCCCCGCCGCAGGCACTCGACGGCCGCCTCCGTATCGCCGAAGGCGGTCAGCATGATGACCGCGGTGGAGGGCTGCTCGGCGCGGAGCCGGTCGAGGAGCCAGAGCCCGTCCCGCCCCGGCATCTTCATGTCGCACAGGGCGAGGTGGAACTCGGTCGCGCGCAGGAGCTCGAGCGCGTTCTCGGCGGTGGTGGCCGTGGCGCAGGCGTAGCCCTCCTCGCCCAAGAGCACGCCGATCGCGTCGCGAACGCTCGGGTCGTCGTCGACGATGAGGATCCGGGTGGGCGTGACTGCGGGCTCCACCCCGACGAGGGGGGCCCGCCCGTGGGAAGGCGGTGGGGAGATGGAACTGCTCACGGTTCCGCGACGATAGCACGGAAGCGCCGACGGGTCAGGCAGCCGGCCACACCCGTCCGCCGCGACTATATTGCCCCCCGAGCCTTGAACGAGGGAGCCGGGGCGGCTACACAGCGCCCGCCTGCATGGAGAGGATGCCGAACAGGGGCCTGCCGGTGGTGGCAGCCGGACCGGACGAGCCCGTCCGGGCGCGGCGCGACGCGCTGGAGCACTTCCGCGCACACGGGCTGCCCCTCGGCGCGAAGAAGCCGCCGTGGCTCCGGGTGAACGTCCCGGGCGGCGAGCGCTACCTGCACGTGAAGGACACGCTCCGGACGCTGCGCCTCCACACCGTGTGCGAGGAGGCGCACTGCCCGAACGTGGCCGAGTGCTGGGGCGGCGGCACCGCCACCGTCATGCTCATGGGCGACGTCTGCACGCGCGGCTGCCGCTTCTGCAACGTGAAGACGGCCGCGCACCCGCCGCCGCTCGACCCCGACGAGCCGCGCCACCTGGCCGAGGCCATCCGCGACCTCCACCTGGATTACATCGTCGTGACGAGCGTCGACCGCGACGACCTGCCGGACGGCGGCGCGGCGCACTTCGCGGACGCCATCGTGCGGCTCAAGGAGATCCCAGGCCTGCTCGTCGAGGTGCTGACGCCCGACTTCCGCGGCGACGAGGAGGCGGTGCGCACGGTGGGGCGCGCCGCGCCCGACGTCTTCGCCAACAACCTGGAGACCGTGCGCCGCCTCACGCCGGTCGTGCGCGACGCGAGGGCGGGCTACGACCAGACCCTGGGCGTCCTGCGCCGGATGAAGCGCGAGTTCCCGGGGGTGGTGACGAAGTCGTCGATCATGCTCGGGCTGGGCGAGACCGAGGCGGAGCTCGACGAGGCGATGCGCGACCTGCGCGCGGCCGGCGTCGAGATCCTGACGCTCGGCCAGTACCTGCGCCCGTCGGCGTGGCACCTGCCGGTGGTGGAGTGGATCTCGCCGGAGCGGTTCGCGGCGTACCGGACCCTGGGCGAGCGCCACGGGTTCCGCTACGTCGCGAGCGGCCCGCTCGTCCGCTCCAGCTACCGCGCCGCGGAGCTGTTCCTGCGAGGCGAGATCGCGGAGCGGCCACCCGGGCCGGACGGCGGCCGGGCGGCGCGCGCTCCCTGAGCGCGCCGCGAGCGCCGTCGAGTCGAGGAAGGAGCGGGCGATGCGCACCGAGCCGGAGAACGTGGTCCGTGGGCGCACCCGGGCGAACGGGTCGGCCGGTCCGGAGGAGCCGGGGGAGGGCGGCGAGCCGTTCCCGCTGCAGCGCGTGCTCGACGACGAGGGGCGGGCCGACCCGCGGGCGGTGACGCTGGCCGACGAGCAGCTCGTCGCGCTCTACCGCTGGATGGTCCTGAACCGCCAGCTCGACGAGCGGATGATCGCGATGCAGCGGCAGGGTCGCATCGGCTTCTACATCGGGTCGATCGGTGAGGAGGCGGCGGTCTTCGGCACGGCCAGCGCCATGGAGGAGGGGGACTGGATCTTCCCCTGCTACCGCGAGCACGGGGCGGCGCTCCTGCGCGGCATGCCGCTCGCCGCCTACGTCTGCGACCTCCTCGGCAACGCCGGCGACCTCATGCTGGGCCACCAGATGCCCTGCCACGAGGCGTGGCGGCCCGGGCGCTTCACCTCCATCAGCTCGCCCATCGGCACCCAGATCCCGCAGGCGGTGGGCGCGGCCTGGGCGGCGCGCATCAAGGGCGACGACATGGTGTCGCTCGTCTACTTCGGCGAGGGCGCCACCTCCTCCAACGACTTCCACACCGGCCTCAACTTCGCGGCCGCGCACAAGGTCCCGGTCGTCTTCGCCTGCCGCAACAACGGCTGGGCCATCAGCATGCCGCGCGAGCGGCAGACGGCCGCCGAGACCATCGCCCAGAAGGCGCTCGCCTACGGCATGCGCGGCGAGCGCGTGGACGGGAACGACCTCCTGGCGGTCCACGCCGCGGCCCGGCGGGCCCGCGAGCGCGCCGCCGCCGGCGGCGGCCCGACGCTGCTCGAGTGCGTCACCTACCGCGTCGAGGGGCACTCCACCTCCGACGACCCGCGCGCCTACCGCCCCGCCGAGCTGGTCGAGCCCTGGCGCAAGAAGGACCCCATCCTGCGGCTCCGCGCGCACCTCGCCGGGCGCGGGCTGCTCGGCGACGAGGACGAGGCGCGCGCCGTCTCCGAGGCGAAGGAGCGGATCCACGCGGCCATCGTCGAGGCGGAGGCCCACCCGGCGAAGCCGCCGCTCGCCACGCTCTTCCAGGACGTCTACGCGGAGCCGCTCTGGCAGCAGCGCGAGCAGCTCCAGGAGCTGGAGCGCGCCCTCGCCGACGACCCCCGGATAGGCGATCCGCGCGCCCCGCGCCGCTCGCCGCCGTGAGGGGAGGGGCCATGCCGACCCTGAACATCATCCAGGCGGTGAACGACGCGCTGCGCGGCGAGATGCGGCGCGACGCGAACGTGGTGGTGCTGGGCGAGGACGTGGGCAAGTTCGGCGGCGTCTTCCGCGCGACGCAGGGCCTCTACGACGAGTTCGGCGCCGACCGCGTCATCGACACGCCGCTGGCCGAGAGCGGCATCATCGGCACGGCCGTCGGGATGGCGCTCTACGGCCTCAAGCCCGTGCCGGAGATCCAGTTCGCC
>DASTGH010000358.1:0-8546 GCA_035719345.1 Anaeromyxobacteraceae bacterium | reverse complement strand
GCAGCCTCTCCGTGTACGTCTCGCTCTGGCTGCCGCAGAGCGGCGAGAACGTCGTGTACGTGCACGAGCCGCGCGAGCTGCCCATCGAGGCTTACCGCGAGGCGGAGGCCGAGGGGCTGCAGTTCCTCGAGTCGATGGGCTTCATGCTCGACAACCTGAACTTCCGGAACCTCTCCACCGAGCAGCAGCAGCGCACGCTGGAGCGCGTGCCGCTCTTCTCCCGCCCGCGGCCGTCGCGGGGCGAGGTCGTCTCCCGCGAGCGCGCCCGCTCCCCCGAGGCGCTGGCGCGCCTCCTCGCGAGCTTCTGATGCGGCGCCGCCTCCCACCCCTCCGGCGCCTCGCGGCGGTCGCGCTCGCCCTCGCCTGCGCCCACGGGCCGTCGCCCAAGCAGCGCGAGGCGTCCGACATCCACTACCAGCTCGGCGCCGAGGCCCTGTCGCAGAACCGCCGCGCCGACGCGCTGCGCGAGTTCGAGCAGGCGATCGAGGGGAACCCGGAGAACGCGAGCGCCTGGCTGGGGCGCGGGATCGTGCACCAGTTCTTCGGCAAGACGGACGAGGCGGAGCGCGACTACCGCCGGTCGCTGGAGCTCGCCCCCACGCCGCCGGCGCACAACGCGCTCGGGCAGCTCCTCGCGGCCACCGGGCGCCTCGAGCCGGCGGTGGCGGAGTTCGACAAGGCGCTCGAGGACATGACCTGGCGCGACGCCTACCTGGCGCGCTGCAACCGCGGCCAGGCGCTGCACGAGCTGGGGCGCAAGGAGGAGGGGCTCGCGGACCTGCGCGCGTGCGTGGCGGCGGCGCCGCGCTGGTGCCAGGCGCACCGCGAGCTCGGGCGCGCGGAGCTCGCCGACGGCCGCGTGAAGGAGGCGCTGGACGCGCTCCGCCGGTACACCGAGCTGTGCGAGAAGGTGCCGGACGCGTGGTTCCAGCTCGGGCTCGCCCAGATGAAGGCGGGGGAGCCCGAGGCGGCGCGCGACGCCTTCGATCGCTGCCGCAGCGTGGCGGGCGAGGACGCGCTCGCCGACGAGTGCCGCCGCAGGGCGGGTGCGCTGCAGTGAGGCAGGGAGCGGCATGAGCGAGCAGGCCGCGCTGCCCCGTGCAGGCCCGCAGCGAGCAGGCCGAAGGGCCGTGAGCGAGCGAGGAGCTTGCGGCGGCGTGGCCGTCGACGAGCTCGCCGAAGCGGAGCGAGGCAGTCCGATGAGCGACCACGAGATCCGACGCCGGCGAACCTTCGCCATCATCTCCCACCCGGACGCGGGCAAGACCACGCTGACGGAGAAGCTCCTGCTCTACGGCGGCGTCATCCAGCTCGCCGGGGCGGTGAAGGCCAAGCGCGGGCGCGCCAGCGCCGTCTCCGACTGGATGGAGATGGAGCGCGAGCGCGGGATCTCGATCACGACCAGCGTGCTCCAGTTCCCCTACCGCGGCTTCCAGCTCAACCTGCTCGACACGCCGGGCCACGCCGACTTCAGCGAGGACACCTACCGCACGCTGCACGCCGTCGACGGCGCGGTCATGCTGCTCGACTCGGCCAAGGGCGTGGAGTCGCAGACGCGCAAGCTGTTCCGCGTCTGCAAGCACCGGTCGATCCCCATCTTCACCTTCGTCAACAAGATGGACCGCCCCGGCCGCGATCCGTTCGAGCTGGTGGGCGAGGTGGAGAGCGTCCTCGGCATCGGGGTCTTCCCCATCACCTGGCCCGTGTTCCGGGAGGGCGTGTTCCGCGGCGTGTACCACCGGCTGGCTCGCCGCGTGTACCTGTTCGAGCCCGGCTCGTCGTCCTCCTCCGCCGGCGTGGGCGCGGAGCGGCCGCCGGTGGAGGTGACCGGGCTCGACGACCCGGCGCTGCGCGACCAGCTCGACGAGGCCGGCTACGCGCGGCTGCGCGAGGAGGCGGCGCTGCTGGAGGCGGCGGGCGACGGCTTCGACCGCGAGCGGTTCCTGGCGGGCGAGCTGTCGCCCATGTTCTTCGGCAGCGCCATCAACAACTTCGGGCTGGAGGCGTTCCTCGACACGTTCTGCGATCTCATGCCGCCGCCGCGGCCGCGCGCGTCGGACCAGGGCCCCATCGCGCCGGCGCAGGGCGAGTTCAGCGGCTTCGTCTTCAAGATCCAGGCGAACATGGACCGGGCGCACCGCGACCGCGTCGCCTTCGTCCGCATCTGCTCCGGCAAGATGACCCGCGGCATGAAGGTCCACCACGTCCGCACCGGCCGCGAGCTGCGCCTCGCCAACCCCACCACCTTCATGGCGCGCGAGCGCAGCGTGGTGGACGAGAGCGTCGCCGGCGACGTGGTCGGGGTGCACGACCCGGGCACGTTCGAGATCGGCGACACGGTCACCGAGGGCACGCCGTTCAGCTTCGAGGCCATCCCCAGCTTCGCCCCGGAGTACTTCACCCGGCTCGTCATGGTGGACCCGCTGAAGCGCAAGCAGTTCGGGCGCGGCGTGGAGCAGCTGGCGCAGGAAGGCACCGTCCAGCTCTACCGCCCGCCGGCGGGGCGCACCGGCGACCTGGTGCTGGGTGCCGTCGGCCAGCTCCAGTTCGAGGTGGTGAAGTACCGCCTCCAGTCCGAGTACGGCGTCGAGGTCCGGCTCGAGGCGGTGCCGTGGCAGCTGGCGCGCTGGGTGTCGCGCGCCGACGGCGCCCCGCTCGACGTGGACGACCTGCAGGGCGCGGTGGAGGGGATGGTGGTGCTCGACGTGCGCGACCGGCCGGTGGTCCTCTTCGACCGCGCCTGGGCGCTCTCCACCGCCGAGCGGCTCCACCCCGAGTTCGAGTTCGCGGAGACCGCCGTCGGGGTGGTGGTGCGCGCGGCGTAGCGGCGGCGGCCCCCGGACGAGGGGCCCGCCCGCACGGGGTTCACGAGGGGAGCGGACGGCGCGAGAATGCGGTCCCGCGGGGGGCCGCATGCGCGAGGGCAGGCCGGTCGTCCTCATCGCCGAGGACGAGCACGACATCGCCACCATCGAGACGGAGGTCCTGGAGGCGGAGGGCTACACCGTGGCCGTGGCGCGGAACGGGCGCCAGGCGCTGGCGCTCCTCGACCTCGTCCAGCCCGACCTCGTCCTGCTCGACCTCATGATGCCGGAGCTCGACGGCTTCGGGTTCCTGACCGAGTACCGGCGGCGCCCCGAGCCGCGGCCGCCCGTGCTCGTGGTCTCGGCGTTCGACGGCTACCTGGACGCGGCCGCGGCGGCGGGCGCGACGGAGACGATCCCGAAGCCGTTCGGGGTGGACGAGCTCGTCCGGCGCGTGCACGCGCTGGTGCGCGGCGCGGGCGGGTCGTCCGGCGCCGGCCGGCCGGTCCCCCTCGACGAGCACCAGCGGCTGCGCGCCATCCTCGAGCTGCAGCTCGAGGTCCCGTCTCCCGGCGCCGCCCTCGACGCCTTCGCGCAGCGGGTGGCGCGGATCTTCGACGCGCCCATCTGCCTCGTCTCCATCGTCACCGCCTCGCGCCAGTACTGGCACGCGCACTGCGGCCTCCCCGACGACCTGGCGGCGGCGCGGGGCACGCCCCGGGCCGACTCGTTCTGCACGCACGCGGTGGTCGCCAAGGCGGCGCTCGTCGTCCAGGACGCGGCCGTGAACCCCTTCTTCGCGACGAACCCGTTCGTGCGGGACCGCGGAATCCGCTTCTACGCCGGCGTGCCGCTCGTGACCCGCTTCGGGGCGGCGCTCGGCACGCTCTGCCTCCTCGACCGGCGGCCGCGCACCTTCGGGGCGTTCGACCTGGAGCTCCTCTCCGTGCTCGCCCGGCGCGTGGTGGCCGAGCTGGAGTGGCGCGAGCGCAGGCAGCGTCCCGGCGCGCCGCCGAGCGGGTTCATGCACCTCGCCTGGCTCGACGAGGAGCTCGACGTCCTCGGGCGCGAGGCGCTCGTCCAGGCGCTGCAGATCCAGTGCCTGCGCGCGGCGGAGCGGCGCGTGCCGCTCGCGCTCCTGGTGGTGGCGACGGCGCGCGACGACGTGGGCCGGGCCTGCGGCGAGCTGAAGCTCGCCTTCCCCCGCGCCCTCCTCGGTCGCCTGGGGCTGGCGCGGCTGGGCGTCCTCGCCGAGGGGGCCGCCGCCGGCGAGGCCCGTCCGCGCGCTCTGGCGGCGGTCGGCGCCGGCGCGGCGGTCCAGGGGATCGACGTCCCGCGGCTCGTCGGCGGCGTCGAGGAGTTCCTCCGGCAGGCCGAGGAGGCGCTCGGCGACGCAGGGCTGGTGGGCGAGCGGTAGCGGTCACCGCGCGCCGGACGTCCACCCCGTCCTGGCACCCCTCCTGGGCATTCGCGGCGGCGGCGCGGCCGACGCATACGGCAGGCATGAGCGAGGAGCGGGACGTGCTGCGACAGGCCGCGGCCTGGGCCGACGCCGGGCTCGGGGTGGCGCTCGCCACGGTGGTGAGCACGTGGGGCTCCTCGCCTCGCCCGGTGGGAAGTCAGCTCGCGGTGAACGAGCGCGGGGAGTTCACCGGCTCCGTCTCCGGCGGCTGCATCGAGGGCGCGGTGGTGAGCGAGAGCCTGGCCGCGCTCCGCGACGGCGCGCCGCGGCGGCTCGCCTACGGCGTGAGCGACGGCCGCGCCTGGGAGGTGGGGCTGGCCTGTGGCGGCCGCATCGAGGTCTTCACCCAGCGATCCCGCCGCGAGGTCGTCGGCGCCGTGCTCGAGGCGACCGGCGCCAAGCGCGCCGCGGTCCTCATCACGGACCTGGCCACGGGCGAGGCGCGGCTCGTCCCGGCCGACGCGACCGGCGAGGACCCCGAGCTGGCGGCGGCGGTCCGCGAGGCGGCCCGCCTCGACCGCTCCACGCCCCTGGAGCGCGCCGGGCGGACGCTCTTCCTCAGGGTCTACAACCCGCCGGTCCGCGTGGTGGTCGTGGGCGCGGTGCACGTCGCGCAGCCCCTGGTGCGCATGATCCGGCTGGCCGGGTACGAGGCGATCGTGATCGATCCGCGCACGGCGTTCGCGACCCCCGAGCGCTTCCCGGACGTGCCGCTCGCCCCCGGGTGGCCGGAGGAGGCGCTCGCGCGGCTCGCGCCCGACCAGAGGACCGCCGTGGTGGCGCTCTCGCACGACCCGAAGCTCGACGACCCGGCGATCGCCGCGGCGCTCCGCTCCCCGGCCTTCTACGTGGGCGCGCTGGGCAGCCGGAAGACGCAGGCGGCGCGGCGCGAGCGGCTCCTGGCGCAGGGCTTCGGCGAGGCCGACCTGGCGCGGATCCACGGGCCGGTCGGCCTGCCGCTCGGCGCGGTCTCTCCGGGCGAGGTGGCGGCGTCGATCCTGGCGGAGCTGGTCCTGGCGCTGCGCCGCCCCGGTGCGCCGCCGGCCGTCGCCTGACGCGCCCCACCGCTCCTGCATTCGCGCTATGCACATGGCCGATGTCCTCGACCACGGACCCCGCACCCGAGCCCAGCTCCGACCCCCCCGCCGACGACCTGGAGATCGGCCCCGAGGAGCTGGCCCTGGCGCTGCGCGTCCTCGGCGCCGTCGCCTCGGACCGCGCGCTCCTCGCCTCGGTCGATGCGGCGACGCGCGAGCGGCTGCAGCGGGTGGCGGGAGAGGTGGCTCGCCCCGGGCACGACCAGCGGCGGCGGCTGCGCAAGGCGCTGCTCCGCCGCGAGCGCGAGGCGCGCAAGGCGCGCGACGAGGCGCTGCGCCGCGCGACCGGCATCCGCCGCCTGCGCGACGCTCCCGCCTTCCCGACGCCGGCCCCCCCGGCGGCGACCGGCGACGCCGGGCCCGGAACGGCGAAGCCGCCGGCCGGCGAGGGCCCGGAGCTGGCCGAGCCGCGCAAGTGCTACGTGTGCAAGGCGCCGTACCGGCGGCTGCACCGCTTCTACGACCAGCTCTGCCCCGCCTGCGGCGACGAGAACCTCGCCCACCGCGGCGCCAGCGCCGACCTGCGCGGGCGCGTTGCGCTGGTCACCGGCGCGCGGGTGAAGATCGGCTACCAGGCGGCCATCCTCCTCCTGCGCGCCGGCTGCCGCGTCGTGGCGTGCACGCGCTTTCCGCGCGACGCCGCCGCGCGCTACGCGCGCGAGCCCGACTTCGCGGCCTGGCGCGATCGCCTCTCCATCCACGGCGTCGACCTCCGGCACACGCCCAGCGTCGAGGCGCTCTGCCACGAGCTCGATCGCTCGCTGCCGCGGCTCGACTTCCAGGTCCACAACGCCTGCCAGACCGTGCGCCGGCCGCCCGGCTTCTACGCCCACCTCGTCGCCGGCGAGGAAGGTCCCGCGCCCGCCCTGCCCGCCGGCGCGGGGTCGCTCGTCGCCCGGACCCACGGCCCGAGCCCGGCGCGCCTGTCGCAGGCGCCGTCCGAGGCCGACCTGCTCCTCGCCGCCCCCGGCGCGCTCGAGATCTTCCCGCGCGGGGTGCTCGACCAGGACCTGCAGCAGGTCGACCTGCGCGCCCACAACTCCTGGCGGCTCACGCTCGCCGAGGTGCCGACCCTGGAGCTGCTCGAGGTCCTGCTCGTCAACGCCACCGCGCCCTTCGTCATGGCGGCGCGCCTGAAGCCGCTCATGCTGCGCTCGGCGGCGCCGCCTGCCGGGACGGCGACGAGCGGCGACCCGGCCCGGCACGTGGTCATGGTCTCCGCCGTGGAGGGCCAGTTCTACCGCGAGCACAAGACCGACCGGCACCCGCACACGAACATGGCCAAGGCCGCGCTCAACATGCTCGTCCGCACCAGCGCGCCCGACTACGCCCGCGACGGCATTCACATGAACGCCGTGGACACCGGCTGGGTGACGGACGAGGACCCTGCCCACCTCGCAGCCCGCAAGGTCGAGGAGCACGCGTTCTCCCCACCGCTCGACGTCGTGGACGGCGCGGCGCGGATCCTCTCGCCCATCTTCGACGGCTTCCGCAGCGGCGAGCACGCCTCGGGGACGTTCTTCAAGGACTACCACCCGACGCCCTGGTGAGGGCTCATGGCGGCGCCCGGTTGACCTGAGCCCCAGCGCCGCTTCCGCCGCCATGATCGAGATCCGGCGCCTGACGGCGCCTCAGTCCGGGGGGAGAAACTCTCCCCCCGAGACCCCCCATCGCGAGGCTCATCGCGATCGAGCAGCGGCCCATCACCCCTTGCGACCCCTCCAGGCCGGTCAGATCTCTGCCTGTGCGCTGTCGCACCGAAATACGGGACCCCGCTCCTGCGTACGGCGACGGTGGTCCCCGAAGGAGGATCGGAGCGATGAGGATCCTTGCCGCGGTTTCCATGGTGATGGCCGTTGCGCTCGGGGCGTGCGCCTCGACGAGCACCCAGACGAAGGGCGCGCCGCCCGCTGCGGCGAGCGAGGCGCCGGCGAAGGCCCAGTCCTGCGTCCGCGATCTCGACTGTGGCGCCGGCGAGATCTGCTACCAGAACGTCTGCCATCGCTAGGGGCGAGGCCTCCTCGCCCGGGAGTGACCTGCGCGGGCCGGCCGTCTGTGCCATGCTGCTCCCTTCGCGAACGCGATGGAGGAGGGGGAGTGCGTCACACCCGGTTCGTCGAGCGTGCCACGCTGCATGGCGAGGCCGTCACGTTCCGCGAGCTCTGCCGGCGCGCGGTGCCGGCGGAGACGCGGTTCCTCGTGCTCGATCTCGATCGGACCGTGCACCTCGGCCGCAACATGGGCGAGCTGCTCGGCTGGGAGATCTGCGCCTGGCACGCCTACGGCGCCGCCCGGCTCGACGCGGTGGAGCGGCGCCGCCCGGGCCGGTTCTTCCTCGACCGCACGCGGCCGCTCGCGCTGCTCCGCTACCTGGCGCTCGGCGCCCGCATGTGGGCCTACCCGGGCTTGTTCTACCTGTTCTGCGGAAAGCTGCCGTCGCGCTCCGAGCGCCTGCGCCGGTGGGCCTACCGCACGTTCGGCAAGGAGCCGGTCGCGGCGGTGCAGCGCGTGCCGCAGATCGCGCTCATGCACCACATGGCCGCCGTCCCCTCCGCCGACCTGCGGCGGCTGGCGCGCGGCGTCTGGGACCGCTACCGGGACGACCAGGTCATCGGCCGGGACGACCTCGACTGGCTACGCCAGCGGTCTCCCGGGCTGCGGATCGTGATCGCCAGCGCGTCGCCGCAGCCCACGCTCGAGGTCGCGGCCGAGGCGCTCGGTGCGGACGCCTTCCTCGCCTCCACCCTAGAGGAGAAGGACGGCTGGTTCAGCTCGCCGTACCAGCTGCACCCGCTCTTCCTGCAGGGTCAGCCGCGGCGCATCTCGCCGCCGAGCCTCACCCGCATGAACAGCGGGCGGACGAAGATCGAGCGGCTGCACGCGCGCTGGCCGGAGCTGGCCGATCCGGCGACGGTGAGCGTCGGCATCACCGACACCGGGTACGGCGAGGACCACTGCTGGGCCGACCACCTCACGCGCGTCATCGACGTGAACGGCGCCGATCCCTTCCCGCCCATCGTCTCGGCGGGCTCGCCGCTGCGCGAGCTGCACTCCGCCTCGGTCCTCTCGGCCGGCGAGCTGGCGCGGCGCGAGGCGGGCGCGGCCGGCTGGCTCGATCCCCGGCGGCGGCAGGCCGGCGCCGCCGCGCGCGCCTTCGCCGGCGCGGACCTGGAGCGCGCCGCA